>JAMXLQ010000112.1 GCA_024280975.1 Methanosarcina sp. | reverse complement strand
GAACATGGTTAAAAAAGGGCAAATAAAGGATCTAAATTATTTTGGTCTTAATGAAGCTAAATACATCAATCAATTATTTGAATAGTTTTATAATATTGATAACTTTTCCCCGGATATTTTGCCTTTCTTTATCATCCATATATTTACATACCCATTCTGAATTTTTTGCAACGGAATCAGTCGAACTGAACAGAAAGTTTGACTGATAATTCCTGCTTGAGAGTTTTATCTTCAGTTGCGTAATTTCCCATTATTGATTTTTCTTTTTGACTATTGGGTATAATATCAAGGAAAAATAATAAATTAATTTATATAAAAACAAACGATTATACAATATAATGGGTTATCTAACATAATGTCTCTGGCTGATGGTGTAATATTGTCTTTAGTAGCTGCAGCCTGCACGTTAGTACTTGTGATTATACCAGAGAACATAGCTCATAATCAACTTGATTCTGCGTCAAAATATTCCCCTATTTGGATTTTTATATTTTACCTATTCTTGAAAGATGAAACGAAAAATAATATTTTACCCTGGTACTTTTTAATGATTTATACAACTGTTGGAATTTTGATCCTTGAAGCAGTCAGTTCCTTCAATAGTACTATGTAATCAATTCATGTTATTATTCTGTTCCGCCGCCCGCATCCCGTCTCGGGATGACGGAGCCCTTTTCGCTCCGCTTTGCTTCACTCAAGAGGGCTGAATTATGGGCATGGAATCTTAATTTTTGATCAATAGCATTAAGGAAATATGCGACCTAGAGGAAGAAACAAAGGTACAGCTTCTTCTTGTGACAACAGTTGTGGAGTTTTAAGTAAATTAACTGTGTGAGCCTGTCCCAAAAACATCTTTATTCTCAATCAGTAAGAGTTCCATTACTGTTTTTCAGATTCTAAACTTGTTTGATTATTCCGAATACGAGATTTGGAGAAGCAAGGTTGAGTTTTGGAATCATCTTATCATAACAACATTTGAGAGCCATAATTAAAGATGAATTTGCCAAGAAGAAAAATCATTATCGTTTGCAAAGAAATAGATGGAAACATTCCAACCTCAAATAAAAAGTGTAATCAGTTGAGGTAGGAAATATATTTATATAATAAACTCAAATTTATTAAAATACTGTATTAATTAATAAATATTTGTTCAGTCATAGTTTAAAATTTCACAGAGGATAATTAATGAATACTTCACGTCTATTTTCAGGTTTAATATTCTTACTTAAAATGTTCAGACACTTAAACACCTCTGCTCTAGCTCCAGAGGAGTAAAATAAATGGTAGAATCTTTACTGGCACATGTTGACGTACTTCTTGGCTTTGGCATTTTAATTCTTATTATTTTCTACAGATTTGACTTCCCCCCTGTGCTGGGTTATCTTATAACTGGTATGCTGATAGGGCCTTATGGGCTTGGTATTATAAACAGAGGAGAGATTGTAGACTTAAATGCCGATCTAGGCGTAATTTTTCTTCTTTTTACAATAGGAGTTGATCTTTCCTTAGGTGAACTCTGGAAAATGAAAAAGAGTGTAATGGTTGGAGGAATTCTCCATCTGCTCTTTACAACAGCATTAGTTTTCGCCATATGTTCTGCTTTAGGTTTTAGTTTGGCGACCTCTGCCTTTTTAGGCTTATTAATCTCACTTAGCAGTACCGCGATAGTAATCAAAGTATTTCAGGACAGAAATGAAGTCAATACTTCTCATGGGAAAACTTCGCTCGCAATTCTGATATTTCAGGATCTTGCGATTGTACCTCTGATGTTGATCACTCCGATACTTGCAGGAAATTCCGTAAGTTTTGACGGAGCCCTGCCAAGTATGTTGTTCAAAGGCTTGCTCATTATCTTGGTTTTTATTCTGAGTGACAAATTTCTGTTTCCCTGGATATTTTACCATGTAGGTAAGACCGGAAGCAAACAATTGTTTCTAGCCAGTGTTGTATTCATCTGTTTATCAGCAGCGGTCTTTACCTCGAGTATCGGGTTGTCGACAGCTCTTGGAGCTCTTTTAGCCGGAGTCATTATGTCTGGTTCCCAGTACAGTAAGCAGGCAATGGGTAATATTTTACCCTTGAAAGATGCGTTTATGTGTTTCTTTTTCGTGTCTGTAGGCATGCTTCTGGACATTAATTACTTGCTTGCTAACTTCCCAATTCTTGTGCTTGCAACAATCGTCCTGATTCTTGTAAAATCAATAGCTGGCATTGTTGTAAATTTCCTTCTGGGGGCTCCTCTCCGTACAACTATATTGACAGGGCTTGCACTTTCACAGGTAGGAGAATTCTCTTTTGTTCTTTCCAGCTTAGGAGTAGAATATTCACTCCTAACAGAAGGTACTTACCAGGCATTTCTGGCGGTTTCAATCCTTACTATGGGAGCTACGCCTTTTTTGATTAATGCTTCTTACAAGCCTGCTGACTTTATTGTCACAAAGGCTTCAGGGACTCCTTTCGGCATGAAACTCGTAAGTGGTTTCTGCTCAAGTTCTCTTCAAGAAGAAGCAGATGTTGAGCCTAACATAAAAGATCACATTATAGTCGTAGGCTTTGGTTTTTCCGGAAAAGCAATTTCAAAGGCCGCAAAAACTGCAGGTATTCCCTATATTATCGTGGAATCAGATCCTGAAACGGTCAAACAGGAAAAAATGAAAGGGGAAAGTATACAATATGGAGATGCGGTATTTGGAGCTGTACTGGAACATGCGGGAATAAAGGATGCAAGGGTTCTTGTAATCGGGATCTCGAATGAGGCTGCTACAAGGAGAATAGTCGAGAAGGCAAAAGAATTGAATCCTAACGTCTGCATTATTACCAGGGTACGGGACTTACAGGAAATGAAATATCTTAATGACCTCGGTGCAGATGAAATTATTCCTGAAGAATACGAAACTTCAGTAGAGATCTTTTTCCGCGTACTGAGAAAGTACCTGGTTCCGCAGGAAGATATTGAAAAATTGGTTAATGACCTGAGAGCTAACGGCTACTTAATGATGCGAAAACTTTCTGTCGATGCAGGTACAGGTGTTAACAGTGGATTTAGTCTAAAAGGTGGGCTTCCAGGAGTCGATATCCAGGTGGTTAAAGTAGGAGAAGGTTCCAAATTCGACGGAAAAACCCTCGCAGATCTGGAATTAAGGAAAAAATACGGAGTGACAGTCCTTTCTATTCGTAGGAGTTCTTCGGAAATGGTTTATGTTCCTTATGGCAACTCCTTCCTCCAGGCAAAAGATGCTTGCGTCCTTTTGGGAAAACCCGAGGATCTTGTCAACATAAGAAAGTCCTTTGAAAGTGTTCACGAATAAATGGCACTTTCTTTGTAATTTTTCGTGGCATGAAAACGCTTCAAGTACTTTCATTTATTTGTGCTTGTTGGCAATTTATTTCTGAGCTTTTTCTTCTCTATCCTTTCCATCGATTCCAACAACTTTAAAAGTAATGCCTATAATCAAAATGTGAATTTTTATGACGACAGATTAGGGTTTACAATTCCCTGATTTGTTCATGAAAAAGCTGGGTTGGTTTTCCAAGCTTTTGATCTTAGAAACTTTGTGAGAGATTAAAATGGAACTTGACGAAGTCATAATCACACGGGCAATTTTTGATGAGTATTCTAAAACCTTCCTTGATTACACGGAAATTGATGTGGCACTTATAGGAGGAGGGCCTGCAAACCTGGTGGCTGCAAAGTATCTTGCAGAGGCAGGGGCAAAGGTTGCCATTTACGAACAAAAGCTGTCACTCGGGGGAGGCATGTGGGCTGGAGGCATGATGTTCCCGCGCATAGTTGTACAAGAAGAGGCTTGCCGTATCCTTGCCGACTTCGGGATCAGGTATAAAGAATACCAGCCCGGATATTATGTGGCAAACTCCGTAGAGTCTGTTGGAAAGCTGATTGCAGGTGCAACTTCAGCCGGGGCTGAGGTCTTTAACCTTGTGAGCTTTGAGGATGTTATGATCCGGGAAAACGATAGAGTTACTGGAATCGTCATCAACTGGGGTCCTGTCACAGCACAGCGCTTGCATGTAGATCCTCTCATGATTCGCACAAAACTCGTAATTGATGGAACAGGGCATGATGCAGTTGTATGCAATACAATTCTCAGGAAAATTCCCAATTCAAAAATTGGAAACCTTGGAAAGCTCGGTGAAAAACCTATGTGGTCAGAGGTTGGCGAACGCCTGGCTGTTGATGCAACCAAGGAAATTTATCCGGGCCTGATCGTAGCTGGTATGGCCGCAAATGCCGCAACCTGCGCTCCGAGGATGGGTCCAGTCTTCGGAGGCATGCTCCTATCGGGAGAAAAGGCTGCAAAACTTGCCCTTGAAAAGCTCAAAGAACTCTGATACTGATCCGGAAAGAGTTCTTAGTCTAATTTTTGCAAATTTTGAGGCCGGAAAACAGAAGTTTACTCTTCTCTGAGAAGGGTCTCTTACCTTTTCCGGCAAAAACTTTATATAAAAAAACTCCTTCTATAGGTTGCTTCAATCTGAAGTACCAGACCCCTGTGGCCGGGGTAGGGTAGAGGTCCATCCTGTGGCCCTGTGGAGGCTACGACCCGAGTTCGATTCTCGGTCCCGGCCCTAATTATTTCTTTTAAAC
>JAMXLQ010000111.1 GCA_024280975.1 Methanosarcina sp. | reverse complement strand
TTCTGGGGTAGGGGTATTCACATTCGCTCTTTATCGGCCTCTTTCGAGTCGTTGAAATAGAAATAATTATACGGATTTTATCCTTAATCACCCGCAAAACGGGCACAATAAACCGTTCGGCCTCGGTTAGAGTCGTTGTTGCAGATATTCGTTTATTTTTTTGGCAGCCCCGCTGGGACTCGAACCCAGGACATCTGCCTTGTAAAGGCAGCGTTCTTCCAACTGAACTACAGGGCTAATTTAGGTAGCAGGCAGAAGGAGGTAACTGCCTGCTTATTTGGAGGTATAACGCTCTGTTTTTAGTGGCAACCGTCAGAGAGACGCTTGACGGTTGCCTTAGATGTTGGTCTTTGTGTGGAGTACTGGGTTATCCCAGGATTTCTGGGTTTATCTTGAATGGAGGAATACCCCAGGAGCGACAGATGACTCCTGAGGAAGTTCATCATGAAATTTGGAAATATTCCAAAGTTGATTGAATCGGGTAAGTCTGACAGCTTCCCCATTGATCGGCAAAGGCTTCAGCGATTCCTGAGAAAGTTCTCGATCTCGCTTTCGATCTTTTTTTCAGATCTCGGATGTTCATAGTGTCAATATACCACTGAGCTATTTTCCAACCATTTTTCATTTGGTGAAGCTCCGGAGAGACAATTTGAGTAGGCTTCAATAGTGGGAGATTTTTAAGCCAGAGACAAGTAGATTTTCTTACATTGTGTCCAAACTCACATGGCTGTATTATCTGGTCAGGTTCACGGTAATGAGTTGACATTATCCCGATTGGGTTTTCAATGGCTATTCTTGGGATAGGGGCATTAACGAGTTCTAAGAAAAACGCCATTGCTTCCTTTCTGTTTTCTCTCCGGAGAGGAAATCTTTCTTCATACTCTGGCAAGTTCCATTTGTTTCCTGTGCAAGTGAGGTAAGTACAAGGAGGATGGCCTATCAAAAGGTCAAAATTTTCAGAATACAAAATATCCTTAACATCTCCTTGGTAATGAGGTCCTGGGCTCTCAGAAGGCAGAAGATCGCAACTTATAGCGTCATGCCCTCTCTTGAGAAATGCGTCTCGCACACGACCTGAGAATTCACAAGCTACAAGGACCTTCATACAACTTCCCTCCAAATTTTATTATTGGAAATTCTGTTAATGGTAGGTCTTGAAACACAGTATTCTGAAGCTAAATCTTCCTGCGAGGAACCCGATTTCAATTTCTCTCGGATCTCTTTAACTTGTTTGGGAGTTATTTTCGCTCCACCGTTTCTGGTATTCCAGGTACCGTTTGATATCTTATCGTTTTCGTTATCGGTGTAAGTCCCGTATGCAAGATTTGATACATGGTTATTCGATGGATTACTGTCTACATGTCGAACTATCATTGATTTGTGAGGCTTTGGACCTAAAAAATATTTAGCAACTAAATTATGTACTCTGGTAGTCCTTTTCTTACCATACCCGTCACATAATACGACTTGGGGGTATCCATTCCCATCATTGCCAGGGGTCAGATCATTCCAAACATCTTCGACCTTGAATCCATCATAACAAGCTCTAGTTACCCACCTACTCTGAATTCTCCCAAAATTAGATATCCTATAAGCGGGGAAGTCATTTAACATCTTAAAGACCTCTTCTATTTTTTGGTTGTTTGATTCGGAGCTTGTCATACAATCACCTTTTAATTTTGAACGGAGGAAAAGCAACCAGGCCGACGAAACCCAGTTGCTGAAGTTTATTATGAAGAGTCGAACCGGACTTGAACCGGCCAATGTTTGATTAGTGTTCATTTCCACAATCGGTCAACTTAGGAAAGAAACAACATTGTTTCGACTCACTGTGAAAAAATTTAACCAAATATTTTTTTGGTAAGCTCTACCGTTGCGGCTATTGCAGGATTTGCTTTTCTGAGTTGTTCAAGCTCATCGGCTGGCATGTCACGAAAAACTATGATAGCTTCAAGTTCTTCAGTTTCCAGCATCAGAAACCACTCCTTTTCCTTTTAGATATCTTCCAAAACTGGCTTTCACAGCATCATTAATTTCAAAGTAGTCTCTCAGGTCGGTAGGACATAGGCTGAGATATTCTTCGAAATCAAGCATTAAACCGCGTCTCCTGGCATCAGAAACGAATATGAGTTTCCAGGTATGCATTCTTCAGCATCGAGAACTACATCTCCAAAGAATGTTTTATCCATCTGGAATGCAGTATTCACGTCTGGGGTTTTTATGTTGGGCATTTTCACACTCTCATTTTGCAATAACTTTCATTTTTCTTGCTTTCAAAGCTTCACGAACGAGATCTCTCACGACATCCGGGGAGCTCATATAATTCTCTCCATCGACCATCCCCGCAATCTCATCAGCCATACGGTTTGGAAATCTCACTCCAATTAATTTAGTCATTTTTACCACTATTTTTATGTTACGTCGTAATGCGTTGTAGTACAACATAATAAGACGTAGAAGTATTTATAATTAACGTATCGTAACGTTTGTTAACCAAACTATTATATACAGTGATAACACAGTTACAAAACCATGCCTAAAACTGTACGAAAAAAAGCACAAATAAACTCAACCGTGCAACCGAGTTTAAAAGAAGAAGCGCTTGATTTTTTGAAGCAGCATAACGAATTTAAAGATATGTCCGACCTCGTTTCTAAAGCTTTGAAACAATATATGAAAAATTATGGGGAAAAGGAAGAACATTATACTCTCAGATAATACTTTTATACCGCTTACCTTCTCTTTTATAACAATTCCTGTTATTAGTTCCACTGTTCTCTTTTTAAAATCAATAATAAAATATCAAAAAATCTTTATACCAAATTAACATTTTTCGAATGGTAAATTTTCTGGAAGTGACGACGTGCTAGTAAACGTGAATTGCCCCCATTGTGGGAAACCATCGAAACATGAAATAGAACTCGATTGTGTGGAATCGACAAAAACTCAAAAAGAGGAGGAAATAAAAGACCACAAAGTAAAACAGATAAGAGTAGATGGATTAATACAGGAAGAATAAAAGGAAATACATAAATAGAAAATCAAATGAGTATATGTACTCACAACGGAAAGGCGTTTCCGGTGGCTAGGGATGTCTTCCGCTGCGAGCAAAAATAAAAAAATCTCATTTTGTATATATATGTTTTTATATAATGTTAGTATTTTAATATACTTTTTTCATAAATAATCGTATTCTTTGATATTACCAAAACTTCCATCTTGGCTTTTTAGGAGCTTCGATTAATTTTCTCGTATCGTTTAATTGATTTATGAGTGTTTGTGTCTGTTTTACGTGTAGGTCGTACATTTGGGAGATGCGCTCTACTTCTGCTTTTAGTGTCTCGATATGATTATCTTTCTCTTCAAGTCGTGCCCGAAGTTCCCCCGCTTGGGGCATGTCTCCCATAGGCTCCCGGATGTCTCCCAGAAGTGTCCCAACTGTCTCCCGCTCTGTCTCCCTGATTAAAAGTTCTAAAGCTTTTATGATTGTGTCCGTTTGGGTGACCCGTCCCCCTAGATATCCCAGGCTCTGAAGTTTGTCGTACAGATCTGGGGGAATCCATGCCCCGATCTTTTTTGATGTTCTTTCGGGCATGGTGACCAAGAGCCATAATGATTTATGAAGTTTTTGGAATCCTCTTCACAAAAACCTTAACCTCGAAATCTTTTCTATAATCCAATCCCGCATAAACATTACCGGATTTCGAAACATGCCTATCGGGAAGCTCTTTCCATTCGTCCTGATCCAGTGAGGTAAATACTCCAGACATAAGAAATTAATTAACACTCTATTATATATAAAGGTTGATTATTCTCTTTATAATTAGTCGTTGCAAATGTATTAGTTCGTACACTTTAAAACATTTAAAAATTTCACTTTCTTATCAAAATGTATAAGTTCGTACATATAAAAACTAAAAGTACAAAATTGTGTTATCACAAAAAGGATAAGCTGAAAAATCAGCACAATGTCAATAGATAACGTTTCATGGAAAACGGCAGTTTTTGAAACTTTCTCTCTGGAAAATAGCTGATTTCGGGGGCTATGTTTCACAAAACAAAATTGTTACAGAGACTATAAGAATACGGGCTTTCTCTTCGATGAGATAGTTATTTAATAGAAAAAAAGATTTAGAAACACATAGTTACGGGTAAAACCGTTACCAAGAGGCTTAAAATAGCGTATATCGGTTTTAATTCTCTATTTGGGAAACAATTTTTAGTGATTTTAGAGCTTTGTGGGATTGTATTAGAGGCTTTCTGAGAGGACTTTATAGAGAGGCTTATATGTTTCTACCTCTAACCCCCTTATTTCTTCTCTAACTCAAAAGGATCTATACTATACTACTATACTGAATTAAATGATATAATATAATATAATATAATGTAATTCAAAAAACGATATATAGAAATAGAAAATAAAGTTCCTTGAGAAGCCAGGGGGTTAACAGAAACAGAGTAGCACGGTTAACAAAAATGAAAAAAGGATTAAATTAATTTACTTCTAATAAAAGCTCTTATTTCGTCAATATCTGGAACTCCTGCTTCCATCTTGAGGAAGTTTTCAAGCTCTGAGTAAGTGATGGACCCTTCCGGAACTAATGTTAAAGCTCCTTCTAGCTTATATTTCTTATACGGGTCGTTCCTTCTGACATCTTTTTTGATGGTGTTGAGCCTGTTAGCCATGACTTCAATTATTGATTCGAGATTCTTCTTTGCTTCTTGCTCTTGAGATGTCTTTAATTCAAGTTCCTTGATTTCATTAAGTAAAGCCTGCTTTCTCTCTAGAGCTTCTTGAATCAAAAGTTCTTCGTTATCTAACATGGCTTGTATTTCTTCAATCTTCAAGCCTATAGGAGTCTTTGTTTTCGTGAGTATTCTGGAGCCCAGACGGTAAGCTTCTGAGTGAGTGTGTCCAGAAGCCTCTAAAAGCTGCATCTGCTCTATAGAATCCCTCACCAGAGTAGCTTCCATCATGACGCGGTCAGGGTTTCTAGGTCTTCCTCTCTTTACCGTCATAAAAAGACCTTCGATAAAGGAGGGAGGGTTAAAAATCTATCACACGTTTGATGGAAAAATCTATAAGTAGAAATAGCGTATAGTCTCATTGCTAATACCTCTTACACAGGGGATCTTCTGGGGCTTTGGCGGTCCAGGCTGGGGCCTCAATCAATCTCATTCTATTCTTATTTTCTTTTTCTCACTCTTGCTTTATTCCAATACGGACTATTACACCCAGGGCAGTTTTTAGGAAGGTTTTGTCCTCTTGGGAACCAAGAATAACCACACCTAGAGCATTTTAATTTATTTATAACGTCTGGTTCTACACTAGTTTCGTTCATATAGACTTATCTATAGTAACTATCTTATATAAACTTACCTACATTAAAAAATAAAATAAAATAAAAATTAACTACTGCGCCGGAGGCTGCTGCTCTACTACAGGCTGCTGAACTTTCTGAGTCCCTAGCTTATTAGTCAGCGTCGCAACAACAACGAGACCAAACGAGATAGCCAGATCAAGTTCTGTATCAAGGTTCTTGACTTCCCCTAGATAAATTTTTATTCCTAAATAAATTAGAGCTATAACTAAAACGGCTGCGGGTTTCCAATCGAAAGCCGACAATCCCTGTCCATTTATTGTTATGTTGAGATCCGTTCTTTTCGCCTCCTTCATTTCTTATAATTAGCTATAATTTTCAAAAGAATGTCACTACATTCCTTTTTTTCAGGATCGGTTAAGCTTTTATTCAAAGTTATAAGTATCATAATTTTTCGATAGTCCTTAAGAATATTGATAAACTTGTCAGCATCGACCTTACCTTCTGCATCAGATGAATATTTCTGAAGCAGGTCTATGAACTCATCAGGCAACTCGAGTTTATTCAGGGCATTGCCATTCTGTTTTTTGATTGCCTGCGCTTCTTCGAAAGAAACTGCAGTCAACTTCGTTTTCCAGATATCCCAATAACCCTTCCCTTTCAAATATCCATAAGTGCCACCGACAATGGTTATCAGACCTGCTATAAATCCTGCTGCACTTTCCGTATCAATTGTTATTATCATTTTATCCCCTAAGTCAAGGACTGTTTAACAAACATTACAAAATTTGAAATCAGTTGCCTTATCGTTGTTATAATCTGCCACCTCCTTTTTATTTTGAAATTTCGATGAAAAATAATAAGGTTGATAAAATTACCACTGTTATAAACATGATTTTTTCAATAGTTGGCAAATTTAGAAAGTACTTGTCCAAATCCTATCGACTCCCATCATCCCTATATTATTGATCTGTCCGGCAGCTACATTGATCACAATTTCTGAAATGTTGATTGTGGCGCCATTAAATACAATATTATTTATCCTGTTCTCACCAGCCGCAGCTTCAATCTGAAAATTTCCGTTTCCGTCAGTGATTCCCGTTACTGTATTTCCTGCGAAGTCAGTAACGAGAACTTCAGCGCCCTGTAAAGGGCTGCCTGTTGAATTGTCAATTACTGTTCCGGTTATAGTGCCAGTGCTAGGGGCTGAAGGGATTTGTCGGGATCTGATCAAGCAGATGCTATGAAAAGCAACAATTTTTAAGAGTTTATTACATGTTCCGAAAAGTTTAGGGTAGTCCTCATCTGCTACGTATTTGTGACAGTATCCGCATGACATTCTACCCTTCCATATTTTTGTATCCTACAATGTCAGAAGGTTCGATATCTCCCCTTTCAATCCAGAAGGCCACAAGCGCCTTTAAGAGTTCAGGAGTTCCCTGTGAAATTGTTACAGCAGGAGGATATGGAGGAATATATTCAGCCGCTCCTATGGTTCCATCATAGCAGCCGAGCTCATACCCTTCTTTGAAAACACAAGGAGCCTTCGGCATTGACTTAAGATGATAATTGTCTGGGCCCATAAAACAAGGGTCAGCCAGTACGTCAGAAGAAGAAGTTACTTTATGGTAATTCGTTACATTCCCGTTTAGACAGTTTTCAGAAGCGCTTATCGAGTATCTGCCCGTAAGGTCCGCCAGGGCAGCACCGGACATCAGGCCGGGGTAGTTTGAGACCTTGGTACCAACAATAATATTTTTCCGGATAGTGGCCTTATACGGGTATTTAGTACCTCCGGCATAAGTTCCTGCCAGAAAACCATACCCCTTTGAATTTACTACCGTGTTATTCTTCAGATCCACGTTAAAGCCATCATAGACAACAGCACCAACTCCCGCGATCTTATTGCCTGCAGGCATCTGGCCGCAATTGGCCAAAAGATTATGATGGACCTGCGCAATGCCGTTATTAGGCACATCTCCTATGATCCAGATTCCAGGTCCGTAAGTGCCTGAGATTTTGTTACTGTAGACCTCGATCAGATCGGATGTCTTATTAGGAGTAATTGATTCAATCTGAATTCCAGGGCAATAGGCAATCCCTGTATTCCCGTTAAGCTCGCAATCGTGAATTTTTATATCAAAACATGAGCGGGTACGCGCTCCCGCGTTAACTGCGAGATCTGCCTTTATCCGGGCAATTTCTCCTCCAGAAACACAGACATAACATACAATGTCATGGCCTCCTCTATGACCTGTAATATCACGAGTAACAATATTTGAGCCTCCGTAGATTGTCAGGCCATCTCCGAGGTTATCTGAAAAGTCAAGATTATAAAATTCACAATCAGTAACGTTCGAGGGAATAGGATTTTTCAAGACTCCGAGATTGATAAAAGTATGATACCCCTTTCCCCAAGGGCTTTTTTGATCCGGAATGTATTTCTGAGTGTCTCGGTTCCCTTTAAATTTGAGATCGTGAATCTTGAGACAAGTTATATTATTTGAAAATTTAGAGCCAATTAGGGGGATTTGTTCACCAAAAATAGTAGTTCTGGCATGCTCCATAAGTTCAAAAGCTGCGCCAT
This sequence comes from Methanosarcina sp., assembly GCA_024280975.1. Classification (GTDB taxonomy): domain Archaea; phylum Halobacteriota; class Methanosarcinia; order Methanosarcinales; family Methanosarcinaceae; genus Methanosarcina. Next base: position 52,462 of record JAMXLQ010000111.1, on the reverse strand, counting down.
GTCCATCAAACTCTTGATTATTATATAATCTGATTCTGGAAGTAATTGTAATATGGCAATCTGGATCAAACTGGAAAGTCGCGGAATTATTGCCTTGATTGTCTATTATTTTTTGCAGGGCATTTGAACTATCTACAGAGGGGAGGATGGGGATTACTGGCATATTTGATCATCTTTTGAGGGTATATACAAAACTCAATCGAGATGTTTATCAAGGAAAATCAAAAACCAGATGATTGATATAAAGCTTTAAAAATATTTTAACACGATTTTGTGATGTGAGTAAGTCAATTGACGAAAGTTTTACTTTATTATTAGGAAAACTATTTATAGTTTTAATGATAATTATTATTTGTAGCAGGGTAAAATAGCCCTGAGACGAGGAGGAAAAAGAAGATGACATACATGACAATGATTAAAGCTCTTGAAAAACTCGCGGAGCTTAACAACTACGAAGATATCCTAGTTAAGACTAATGCAACTGAACCGCAGTTAATCGAATACGCTATAGAAGACATCCAGAGAAACGCTGAAGATCTAGATGAAGAATTCGACCTGAGAGTTACTGAAGACTCGATAAGAGGGTATGACGAGAACGGATACATAAAGAACGGCGAAGCTCTTTATAAAGTAGTCAGATAGGAAGACTAATTCCTCTTTTCTGAGGATATATGATAAACAATAAAAAATCAGAAACGAACTGGATAGAATCGAAGCGGAGATCATATTATTTTCTATACGAGGCGGCAAAACGAGCGAATAAAAAATGTGATTATTGCGGAAACGAATATGAACATATTCACCACGTCATCCCATTATCTGCAGGCGGTGAGCAAAGCTTAAGCAATCTCGTGGCTCTTTGTCAAAGTTGCCATATAAAAGCACACAAGGGAACATTTGATGGTATACAAAGATTAAATGAAGAAATGGTAATATATTTTAAAGAATTAAACGAAAAAAGATCAAAAAAGGACATAAAAGAAATTATTTCAGACATTGAATATTTATTAAACGATGCTTTTGTTTGGCAGAATAATTATAGATCTAAAAAAGCGCAGACGTTCTATGCTGGTAAATATCAAGCATACAAAGACGTTTTAGAAATGTTGGTAAATCTGAAGGAGTGAGATAATGCCCCGCCCAAGAAACGAAAAAATAATCACTTATGATGAAAACGACCCAGGGACTATAACCTTTCATAGAAAGGACATTGAAGCAGAAATACCAACTGAAATAGGTAGTACCGGGATGTGTTATACTTCTAGTGCCTACTCTGGAAAGAAAGTTATAATCCTTGTTCTACGTGACTAATTTTTTTCGTTTCTGTTTTAAGGAAAACTATAAATAGTTTTAAGGCAATTAATATATACTGAAATGTAAAAGGAAGCGCAACAAAGATGTCAAAAGGAATCAAAGGAGTAAGAGGATTAATACAATACACCTGGCCTGACAGGATAGAATCTATCAGAAGGCAGGCCAAAGAGAGAGCTTTCAAAGACTACGTTGTAGGCTTCGGGCAGCACGCCTATGAAGTTACAAGGACCTGTCCTGAATGCAGAACAAAAACGGTAAAAGCTGTTGCAGCAGGACTTAACAGAGAAGGCTCAGAAGCAATCCATGGTGAAATATCCTTGTCACTGTATGATTTCAATTCCTGTAAGGTTGTAGCAATCTGGAAGTGCGAGAACTGCGGACACACTGAGAGGAAGGAAGTTTCTTTTGAGGAGCTGAGGCAGGACTTTAATAATCCAGCCCTTAGACATTAAATTTTTTGTTGCGCTGAATATGGAGGAAACAACGATGATACCAAAATGTATAGAAGAATCGGACGTATTAGCCTATCTGGAAACAAATTATCCAGAACTTGTAAAGGATTATGAAATCGACTCATGCGAATTCGTACGACCTTCAGGAAAAATGTATATTGGAATTAGGGTTCATAAACCTGAATTTATTGCATTTCCTAATAAAAATTTGAGATTGAGGGATGATGATACCTGTATAACAATAGAACATGACTGTTTTTCATTAACTCTCTGGAAAGATCATGTTATTTCTCATCTTTCTATTATGCCAAGAATTAACGAAATGAATGGGGTTTGAAACGTCCTGGAAAGAAGCCCGAGAAGTCTGCGAACACTCGCAAAAATATACAACCCCGGGCTTTGAAACTCCTTTTTATGACTGTAACAATAAAAAGCATAACTCAAATATGTGTTTGCCAGGATGCGGGTTTCACGTTCTAAATCCAAAGTCAAAAAGGGAATAATTCTTAATAATCATCTCCTAAAACCCCCCTATACAGGAGGACTGATAATGTTTTTATCAATAGCAGCATCATCTTTTAACTTAGACAAAGCTCTTATAGAGCAAATTCGAGAGGAAGAAAGGAATTATAATAAATCGACGAGTTTGGATGAGTTTAAGAAGTGGTATGATAGATAAAAATTGAAAAAATTAAAAACGTTTAAATACTCTTTTTTATAACCTACCTTCGGTGATTTTATGAAAAAGGTAGGATATATATTAGCTATTTTTATACTTGTATTTATAACCCTCGGTTGTACTGGCAATCAAACCAATACTCAGCCACAAGAGAACTCATCTCAACCGGCTCCAACTGCAACCCCTGTTGCAACATCGACAACATACAAAGTAGGCGATCGCGTCGCAGTGGGAGATCGCGCATACACTGTAACCAATGTGAAGAACACTGCTTTCGTCGGAGACGAGTACACTAAAAAAGAAGCAACCGGAGTCTACGTTCTTGTGTCTATGACCATCGAAAATACTGGAAAAGAGTCTGCAACTATGACTTCTAACGATGTTAAAATTATAGACGATCAAGGAAGAACCTTTGAAAGTGATTCAAGCGCATGGATTGCTCTAAAGGATAACATTCTTTTGAAACAGATTCAGCCCGGATTGCCGGTAAAAGGCGAGACAATCTTTGATGTTCCAAAAGGAATCAATGCCACACTGCAAGTATCAGACGGAGGATGGAGCACGAAGCCAACGGAGATATCACTGGGAACAATCCAATGAGTAAATAATTGCTAGTAATAGCAATATTATTTTTTTTCAATTTCCGACTACGCCCCATGACTGGCCCTTCCTATCAGTGACTGAGATAATTTTATCTCCCGGTCGTGCATCCTGAGCTAATTTCAGAAGATAATATTTATCAGAATGTGCAGGATAAATCAAACATCTCTCGCCTGCCTCGGGCATTCTGAAAGGATATAAAATATATTTGTACTTTTCACCATCTGACGGCAGGACTATACCCCATTCTCCGGACTGTATCCCTCCTGGCGCGGTTGGTTCCTGTTGATCTATCACGCTGGGAGCCGCTGCATACATTCCCATCCTACAGGATACACGGATTGAATCGGTATATGACACTGTCCCGTAGTAATTCCCGTTAACGTTCCCGTCGAGGCTGTTTCCAGTAGCCTGGATAGTCGTATTATACCCGGCAGGACATACTACACCATACCCCGTAAAGGCAGGTTTCGAAGCGTTCAGGCTCTCCAATGTGCCATTAATAATATTATCCCGTAAGTATAGGGTCGTCGCTGCCCCTGCTGCAGTATAAACCTGGAACCCAGCATTATAACAATTTTCTATAGTATTTCTTTCAAATACTGTACCATTCCAGCCTCCTATGGAGATCCCGGCATTATAGGCAATTGTAGTGATCCGCCCAGCTCCCCTGATAATGTTATCGTGAATATAAAGGCCCTTGTTGCTCTGGTTCGGTCCCGTACCATACTCTATTATCCAAAAGCCTTCCCCCCAAGCGTTAACGATTTCATTACCATAAACTTCTATTCCTGACATGTCGTAAGTATCGTCACTGTGCTCTATTTGTATGCCAGGGTTTCCGCTCTGAGAATTGAGAGCATAAGGCTCCATGTAGTTGTTAAAAATTTTTCCATGGCCCGTATTCCATAGTCTGTGTGCGCTATTGGTCCTAATTTTCGTATTGTTTCCAAAAATCATAAAATTGTCAGACCGGATAAAAAAACACCCATCATGGCCCATCCTCTCAACTACATTATTAAAAAAATAAAGCGTGTCGCCTAGATTGATTCTCATCCCGTCGCTTTGGGAGTCATGGATATACATATCGTGCATGGAAATATTTGTCGCATTTGAGAAAGACATTATAATATAATTTAGCTTCCCCCATGTATAGCCCGCTTGATTGTCCTTATTTCCGTCAATCTCGAAGTTATGGACCTCTACGTTTCGAATGGGGTTAACTCTCTGCTTTAAAAGAGGCTCTGTCTGTGGGGTCGTGCCATCTCCTATATCGGCCCAGCCTGCACTATTTTTAAGTCTGAGTTTTGCTGTTTTATCCCCTGTAAAAATGGTATTATTTCCGACTAGCAACCAGGAAGCCAGATCATAAGTATAAGGCCCTCTTAGATAAACTGTTACGGGTAATGAGTCAGTTCCATTGTTATGAGCGTATAAAAGAGCCTGGTTAATTTGCACGTCGTCTGCTGCGCCATCTACTGTATAAGCATCTGTTCCTCTATTGGATACATATACAGTCGTCATGCTAAGGACACCGTTACTATTTTTCCAGAAGCGGTCTGCACTACTGCTGTTTTATCTTCTGTATTGATAGACAGGACCGTGCATGTTTCCGGGCTTAATTGCTTCGCTATATTGTCCTCTACTATCGACTGCGTAGTATCGACAATGTCGTTAATAATTGGCTTATAATAGCCTGGGCTTATGTAATCGCTATACGGAGCTGGTATTATTGGGTCAACAACTGAATAAATATTATCTGTTATAGCTGTTATGTTCATCGTTTCGAGCGCGTGCTCGCTTGTCTGCCTGATATCGGATATCCTCAGCCAAGCAGGACGAGGTACTCCAGAAACGTCGATTAAGTGGGTGGAATTGGCTGTATCCCTGGGATCACATGCTGCTACGTAATGAACCTGGGTCGAGTTTGTGAGCTCCTGCAGCTTGAGAGAGAAACTGGGACCGAAGCGGATGCGCTGGTATAGCTCAAGGTCAAAACGGTCCACGAAAGACATTGTAACTTTTACCCTTTTTGAGAGGAAATATAAGAGCCATTTAATAGCCTCTCTCTCTGCTGTACTGCCTTTCTCAGTGATCGTATTATCATTTATCGTGTAGACCTTCGGCTTTTGGTCCCCTGTATATACTTCATAAGAAAACGCCTGAGCTACCACTGTTTCCCCATTTTCGCTGAGGACACCGTAAACCAGGACAGAGTTATATTTCTCCTCACTCTCGTTTGTGACTTGTGGATCACTGGTGAGCTTACAGTCTGCAGCGTCCAGGACCAGAGGGGCAGGCAGATCAAAGCCATTAACGGCCTGATCTATTCGCTCAGGGGGCACGAAATAGAACTCAGGTCTAGTGACTGTATTCCCGTCTATTTCCCTGGTTACCAGCCTGGTTTGATATAGACATCCGGCGTAACTGGCTATTTTTTTGATAGCTTCCAAGCGTTTAGTTTTTGGATCGAAAACGAACTGCTTAGGCTCTTTATTAGTATCTATAACCGTGTTAGGATAAACCCCGGATTGTTCAGGTTCCAAGAGCCTACTTATCCATATTGGGACAGAATCGACCCCGGTATCGATAACCTGATAATTCCATGGTACCGGCTGAACAGATAGGTTAATGGTTTGGTCGGCTGCCTGCATCTTTACGGTTTGACTATATTTCCCGAGTGTAGGGGAGTTGGTTAAAATTTTACCATGAAAGATTAAATGAGGGTTTCCAGCTGAATCATACGCATTATGTTTTATCGTGCTGCCTTCTGGCGGGACCGTGAGATTTTGAAACTCTGTCGAGAGCTGGATATAAGCGTCGTTTATTGACCTAGAGACCTCAGCCGATATGATAGCATAGTCTTTAAGCTCCCTACGTTCCTTAAAGGTCGGCTCTCCTGTGACCATTCCCAGGTATGAAGATGGAATCCTTATAAATTCATAATATATTTGCGGAGTCTTCCACTGTGGCCGATGTGAGATCTGGATATCTGGTATATGTTCAGTAGTGGTTTCCGTAGTAGTCTCGTAATACACAGGTCCGGTTCTCAGTTTTCTCCTTCCTACGGTCCCGGTTATGCTTGTTATCTTGCGGACCCTGACCCAGTCTACTATAAGATTACCCTTATTTACTGTGCTATAAAATGCAATCGGGATACTTCCTGAGGGGGTAGTAGCTGTCATACTTCGCCGGAATACTCCATCAACATAGAACCCGATGTTTCCAGCCTCGTAAGTGATCCCATAGGTATAATACGTCGTCCCGCTTCTGTTTACTCCATCGTCCGTTGATGTGCTTGTCGTGCCGTTGTGGGTATGTGTAAAATCATTGTAAACCGCCCCATTTGCACCCAGCCAGCAGGCCCGTTGATTAGCTGCAGACCAGAACCCGCATATAGTAGCGTTTTGGTCTGGGTGATACATTCGCATATCTACCCGGTAACCCGGTCCAAAGGCTGTAGATCCTCTTATAAGACTGTTTGCTGTTGTGTTCCCCAATGCCAGTGTGGACCCGCTTACTGTAGCGGTCCCGCCTCCTGGTGTCCACTCTGCCCCGAGGCTCGAGCCCTCAAAATCGTCGAATAAATCAAAAACGTCAGAGGCTGAACTTTCGGAAACTGCAAGCCCGTTACCATAAAAGAAGAAAATTTTATCATGCAGTGCAGGAAGCTTTACCCACACTGAAAAGGTCGAAGCCGCGGAGCTTTCCAGGAAGTAAGAGAGCTCATTACCTGCAGTATCCAGGAACCTTAAGTCTCTGCCATCTACTGTCATGCCTGGTAGCAGTGGAATAGGCACGAGGATCTGCTCGCCTCCGGTAGCCGAGGAGGTAGCGGAAAGGTTGATTTCTCCCTGATACTTCCAACCAGGTAGCGGCCAGACACCGCCACCGCCACCAATTGTAGGGGTTACTGTTGTTTCTGTATCGTATTGCATTGTGCCAATTATTGCCGGGTCGCTCTTTGTTTTCGCTATTCCGTTCCCATAGTAAAATTTTACCCTGGTTGTTCCAGCAGGAATCTCGACCCAGCAATCAAAATAATCATTTCCAGTATCAAAGATGTTAAACTTAAGCTCGTTATCGTCGAGATCTGTAAATCTAAGGTCTCGACCATCGAGGCCCATACCTGGCAGGATAGACAGCTTAACCCTTGCTGGGCTTGTCTGTGTTCCTATGTTTATTTCGCCGGAATATTTCCAGGCAGGATAAGGACTTATTAGCTGCGGATTATAAAAAAGAGGCTTTCTAAACATTACACTTGATTTCATTCCAATTTGAGTGTTGATGTTTCCTAAAAAAGATTTTAAGGAAACTGTCGGATACATCCCCATTTTTGTATGAACTGCGCTTATGGCATTGTCCCAGGGGAAGCCCTTTGGTTGAGTGGTAAATTTCCGCCCTATTGTTAGGGTAGGCATAGTTGCAGCATAAGGACGAACCCTGACCCAATCAACCTTAAAAGCTCCTGTATTAGAATAACAATAAAATTCTATTGGTAGTGAGACATTACCCGGTATATAATCCGTAATAGTCCCACGATAAGCATAATTAGCATAATAAAGCGGCCCTGTTATCAGGTGAGCAACTCCGAAAACGTTGTAAGAGCTGCCAGCCCTGTTAACTCCGTCAGAATCCCAGTTTCCGGTAGTGCCGTTATGTGCAAATCTTATATTATTGACATCACCGGAGGCCGCCGCCTGCCATGCTGCGGCTTTTTGAGTGCTGTAATTCCTATATCCATATATTGTCCGGTTTCCTGCAAGATATTGAACTCTACATTCTGCAATTGTATTTGGGGAAAAAGTCGAATAACTTTCTAATACGCTGCTCTGTGATGCGTTTTGAAGCGTGAGTATTGAGCCGGAGACACTGGCGGAACCTGCTATAGTTTTCCAGACCGTAGAATCAAGCTTGTCGAAATGGTCGAAGAATGTAAAAACCTTTTTACCGTCGCTTTCCGAGGCTACTCCGCCGTTTCCATAGTGGATATAAAAAAAGTCGGTGTTTTTAGGCAGCTTAAACCATATAAAGACCTGGTTAAACTCCGTTATTGTTTCCGTGAAGTAAGATATTTTAGTCCCGTTTTTAGTCGATGCCCGGATATCCCGGAAATCTGCCCGCATTCCTGGACGGAATAATAGGATTACATTAGTCAAAAAGTCGTCAGTCGTCGAATAATCAGCGACGTAGACTTCTAGCGTATGTTTCCAGGCGAGGTAAGGATTTTGCACGCTTCCACCGTGTTTTTATGGTGTCTGCACCTGAGCCCATAGAGAACATGCTGTTATACTTTGCCCAGTGTCCAGGTTAACGACCTTGGCCTTGACATACCGAGCTGCCCTCTGGAGCTGGATAAATCCCTGGACCTGGTGACCCGAGTCTACCTGTACGTCTCCAGAGTCGCATGCGTCCGCATACGTACCGACAGTGAACGAGGCTGAGGCCCCTGCCTGATCCGCGAAAAGGTCTATTCTCGCGCCTTTTGTAGCACTCGCGTTAAACGTCATCTGATACCCAATACCGAAATCTACCGCTGCCCCGAGGTCTACCCCGGTGCTTGCGCTGCTTGCTGTGTTTGCAGCTATTGTAACATTATCCAAAATTAAAGTTGGTGCTTTTCCTAGTGCCAAATATTTCACTCCTTTATTCAGGAATTACTGTTCCAATTCCCTGTTTAAGCTGTGCTTTTACTGAGTCTTCTGGAGTTGCTTTAGTATTTCTGAAAGCAGATATGAGCCGGTCCTTGCATTCGTCGATCCCTGCGTTTTTATTCCACTGAATTTTTACGGTTTTGGCCTGAGCCCTGTTCTCATCCGGCCCGATCACCGAGGCAGTAATCTCGTAAATATCAGGGTTTATTATCTGAACGTGGATAGAATCGGCGATAATCATTTCCTGTGCATTGGTCCCTATCTTCTCGGTCTTAACGTAAGGGACAGGGTCTCCAGAAAAGATAATTCCCGGTATAGTAATCTGAGCCATTCCAGAGAGGACAAGAGCCCTATAAGCGATCTTTTCCGCTTCCTTCCTAAAGTAGTCGATAGCGTCTTCTTTTGCCAGAAGTAAAGCCTGGTTTAATGCTATCATTGTCTGGGCCTTCGGAATGACTATAAAGTCTTTAGTTGGGTTGCTTCCGTCGGCGTAAGTGTTAGCTGTATCCTTGAGAACTATATGGACCGCTCCGGCATCATCAACAGAATAAGCCGGAGTATTTGCAGGTATTATGTTTAATGTAACCATTTTAAGAGCCCCTAATTAGACTGCTGCTACTCGAACGTTAGTGTTCGTGATGGTAATTTCTACGCTTTCTCCATCAGCATATGTTTTATTTTCGCTGAGGACGTGCCGGAGAAACATTTCATTGTCATCGTTGAAAATTCCCAGCTCTCGGATAGTCACTGGCCCGGTGAATGCATAAAGTATAGACCACTGCGAGATTCCCAGACTCACATAAGTTACGGTTGCTGCTGCTCTCTGTGCTCCGTATTGTGTGTTCTCAGTATCTAGTGCTGTACTTCCTGAGCTTTCTGCCCCTGCTCCGGTTCCTGTAGCCATAGAAGTATATGGTTTTGGAGCGGATACCCCTATTATCAGTCTAGCCGTGCCTTCTAAAGCTTTATCTGTTAGTGTCGAGATACTAGCACCTCCTCGCTCCCGTCTGGATGAACTCTTAAGTGTTCTGTAATGTTTCCTTCTTTGTCCCTTGAAACCATATCAATAACAGTTAGGGGAGCTGTGATAGTTGCCGCTGCTTGTTCTTTCAATGTTGATCAGCCTTCGAAAATTTTATAGTATATGTATATTTTCCTGAGCCTCTTCGGAGTTCGAAAATATCACTCAGTCCAGAAATGTAACAGTCTGTGAAGCTTTCTCCTGTTATTATCAGTGTGCCAAACGTGCCGATTGTGTTAATTAAGTTGGAAATTTCTGTATAACTAGCCGCGTAACAGTCAAAGGAGCGTGGAAAATCTCGTTTTACAGGACTAAGAGCGGCAAAATAATCACCGTTACAGAGCTGTACTTCTTTCGCTGTTATCGTGAAACTCTTTTTACCATCGTCATAAGCTGTGACCGGGAGCCCTGCGAAAGTTACGGAGATAAATATCACATGTATACCCCCCTTGCTCTCCTTCTCTCTGCGGTCCATTTTTCAAACTGTAAGAAAATAGTTTGTAGATCCATCTCATTTGAGATTGTCACGCCTCCGAGATTGAGAGTATCGCCTCCGTAGCTGTTTGATATATTCGAGGTGTTTGAAACTCTCTGAAGACTTGCAGCCATGCTTGTATTGAGAGGACTCCTAATGTTAGAGAGAGCATTAGAGAGAGGATTTGAAAGTTTGCTTACTGATGAAATTGACTTCATCATAGGAGTCAAGAATATAGAATCCCAATCTGGCAGGGTCTTGAATGGTCCCTCTTTAGCTGGACTATGAGGAAGAAGAGAGGCTACTTTCGAGAGTGCCGAAGAGGCAGCATTGTAGACCGCTGAAGCTGCTGATTTTACACCACTAGCGATTGTATTTATAATTGAAGTTCCTGCTCCTTGTGCTGTGCTCTTCGCGGCGGCTACAGCTTTTGAAAGGGGAGTAGAAATATAATCTGTGAAATTAGGAAGTCTTGAAAGTGGACCTGCTTGAGCCGGGCTATGGGGCATGTGTTGGTCAATCCAGGAAAGAAGCCCGTTTATGCTGCTTTTTATGCTGTCGATCTTGCTTGTTATTCCGCTTGCAAGAGAATTCATTATAGAAGCTCCCGCGGAATAGAAACTTCCGGCTAACCCGCTTATTCTTGAAGCAAGACCGCTAACTGCACTTGCTATTGTTCCAGCATAACTATTCACAGTTGAAACAATATTATTCCAGACAGTGCGCCATTGATTCAAAAGAGAATTCGCAGCCGAAATAATATTATTGAAGGCACTTTGAGCTCTCGAAAGCAGAGAACTTAGAGCACTTGCAACATTTGAAGCGGCTGAGTTAGTGGCTGAAACTAAGTTATTCCAGTGAGTACGCCAGTTATTTAATAAAATCTGAGCTGCCGAAACTATGTTATTGAATATGCCCTGTGCTCTTGATAGAAGGTTACTAAGGGCACTAGAAACCGTTGAAGCTGCGTTATTAGTTGCGCTTGTAACATTGGTCCAATGAGAGCGCCAAGAAGCTAACAAACTCTGCCCTGCGGCTATGATACTATTAAACCTGCTTTGAATTGCTGATAGAAGACCGGCTATAGCTCCACTTACAGAGCTTGCAGCACTTGTTATTATCGATTGGAAATTTGACCAAAGACTCCCCCACATAGAAATAAGAGTTTGACCCGAAGCAATTATTGCATTCCAGGCAGCTCCTAAACGAGTTTGGAGAAGGCTCCCACTTGCTATTATTGCATTATAAGCGTCTCCCAATCGAGTATTAAGATTATTTGCCGTTGTTGCCAGGAAATCCCAAACCGCTCTAGCTTTCTCTTGAATTCCACCCCAATCTCTATACCATGCGATAGCTAAAGCAGCTACAGCAATAGCGATCAATCCGACTGGGCTGATAATCACCGCTCCTATTGTAGCCGCTATCGAACCTATAGTAGTAATAGAAGCTAAGAATGTAGCAGCAAAACCGACAATAGCCTCTGATATACCGCCTATTATTGCTAAAATAGAAGCGCTTTCTAATGCTGCTGTTATCATTCCGATTATTCCCACGACATCCCAAAATACAGCAACCGCAGACGCTACTATAGGTGCTAAGGTGGATATGGCTATAGCAACTCCGGTGACTGCAAGACCAAACTCAACAATTTTAGGGTTGTCGGCAAGCCACCTCATTAACCCGGCTAACGCTCCTGAGAGAATATTGACTACTTCTGCCAGAGCTTTTCCTATGTTGACGGCCTGACTTGCTCCAGTGCCTCCAAAAGATTCAAAAAATTTAGCTAAAGCAGGCGCAACCTTTGAAATGATCGTGATTAAACTGTCAAAAGAAGATCTCAGATTATCCCATGTTGGACCCAAATTTGAGACAAAAGATTGAATGATGGTTAGACCAGTTTCAAAGAGCGATTTAAGCCCATTCCAAACAGGAGTAAGAGCCGAAACAGCGTTATTGAATATAGTCGGAAGCTGGGAGAACGTTGATTGAATACTGGTCCAGGTAGGACCGAGATTTGAGATAAATAATTTAAACTGGTATAGCCCAGCATCTAAAAAGCTGCCTATTCGAGTCCAAACCGGACCCAGCCCTGAGACAACATTGGAGAGGATGCTAGGCAATTCTTTCATTTTGTTACTTATAGCATCCCAGATAGGCGAAATATCAGGAATAAATTTACGGAATGTGTTAACCAACATTGCAAAATCGTTTTTAATGAGTTGCCAAAGTGGAGATAAACTGGAAATAAACTGTTCAAAAACATAGATACCCATCTGAAAACGATTACTTATTTGATTCCAGATTGGGCCAACCGCGTCTGCTAAACCTGACATTATATTGACAATTTCACCGAAAATTGCCTTGACGGTAGGAGCTACAGCAATGAGAGCACTAGAAATGACATCGGCAAAACTTTTTAAAAGTCCTGAAATAAAATTAATTCCTTGTGCAAGGGAATTTGCAACGTTGAAGACTACAGGACCCGAAATTCCAGAAAAGAAAGAAGAGAATACATTTAATGCATCTCCTAAAATTGCTTTTATATTTTCAAAGGTCGGAGAAAGCCACGTAACCATATTTCTAAATAGTGCAATGGTTGTGATGATCCCATTTTGGACAATCGGAGTTACTTTTTGAACTATTCCGGCTATTGTGGACATTATATTACTTATGGTATCGGCTAGACCTGTACCGATATTAGAATTACTAAAAGAAGCTTGGAATATATTTTGGAAAACATCAATAATTACACTGCCTATCGTTTTTATAGAGTCGAATGCAGGACTCAACTTCGATACAAAACCAGTGATAGCTCCTATAATTGCAATAAGCCAATCTTGTATGGCAGGAGTCATTTCATTTAGTGAGCCTGCTACACTTCGAATAGTTGGAGCAAGAGCCCCACCAACGTTTATCATGATATTTTCTATAGAGCCGCCTAAATTATCCAAAGACCCAGACAGTGTATCTAGCTGTTCGTCTGCCATAGTTTGAGCAGTTCCGCCTGCCGCTTGTAATTGTTCAGTTAGTTTTTTCAGATCGCCAGTTTTTGAAGTTAGGGCTAATATAGCAGGTGCAGATTCTCTCCCAAAAATCTGGAACGCTTGATTTGCATTGAGTCCTTTGTCGGCTAACAATTGAACGATATCGGCAAATTTATTTGTAACTGGATTTACTTTATCGACTGAAACACCCATGCCAGCTAATGTTTCTGTTGCTGCTTTCGTAGGGGAAACCAAAGAAGCGAGCACTCCTCTTAGACTTGTACCGGCTGTTGACCCGTCCATACCGGCATTATACAGCATACCTAGGGTTGCAGTAGTTTCTTCAAGACTCATCCCTACAGTTTTTGCAGTAGTTCCGACATAAGTCATCGAAAGAGACAGTTTTTCCATTTTGGCTTGACTTTGCCCGCATGCAGCCGCAAAAACATCTGCAAGTCTTCCAGCACTTTCAAATCCTAACCCGAATTCAGATAGAGTGCTTAATGTAGTAGCCGTGGTTTCTGCCAAATCATATTGAGTTGCACTTGCTAAATTCATCATCGGGACAAGCTGGGACGATGTCATAGTAGAAACGTCTATACCGGCACTCGCCAAATAGTACAATGAGTCGGCTGCTTGTTTGGTCGTGAAAACAGTTTTTTGCCCCAATTCTTGAGAAAGTGCGCTTATATTGGCTTTGGCTTGAGTAAATGCCTCGCCCGTCTTTCCCGTAACACTGGCAGCATTGGCAACCGCGCTTTCAAAATCTTTGAACATCATGGTGGATTTTACACCAGCGGCTACAAGTCCAGTACCTAGAGCTGTACCCGTTACCAGAGCGTATTTGCCAATATCAGAAAGAGCAGGCCCCACTTTCGAAGTAATCGAAGAACCGAAGTTACCAACTTCAGCAGAAGCTTTAGAGAAAACACCGGAGAGCTTACTCATATCTCCGATAATACTTACTACAAGTTCCCCGACTGACATTTTATCCCTTGATTAGTTTTCCTTTTTTGTCATAGTAAGAGTTTTCATATCCAGGGTATGCGCGGATTTCTTCGATATCTGGGTTAGAAGCTTTCTTTTCTGGAGTTTCGGAAGAATCTTCCGTCATTTTTCCATAAGTTCCCCAATGGATCTTCGCCTCGGTCTCCTTCGCGTTCCAGCCGATATTATAATAATATATGACCTGTTTCCAGGTCATTTGGTCAAGGATGTACTCTTTTGTCCAGGAATACAACAGGCTGAGTTCTGCGACGATTTGACCAATGGTTAGTTTTTTGCAGAATCGCCTTTATTCTCCTTTTTATCTTCTGCTGCTCCCGCCATCTGAGCCCCTAAATTCATGATCATGTCAATGCTTGTATTATCAAGAAGCCAATCAACTGTAATTTTCGGGTTTGTTTTCGATGCTTGTTTTACAATGACATTGAGCATTTTTTCAAAGCCTTCAGCTTCGGTAATTGCCTTTTTCTCCATATCCCCGAGGATCTTTAGACCTTCGAGGGTTAACCTGGTAGGAACGAAAGTAAAATCAATGGGCTCTCCTGCCAAGGTAAATATTTTTTTAGGAGGGTTGATAATATCAACTCCCTCCAAAACATCTTCAGCCAGGATTACACCCCCTGCTCATCAGTGAACTTATACAGTTGATCGCCTGCGGTTCGGGTTGCATCGTCGTAAGCCTTCAACTCAACAGGATAACTCGCAGGGTCCTCACTATCCATTGCAGGGAATTTGATATCGAGACCCGATTGAATCTGAGCCTTGTAAACTACGAGGGTTTTAGCCTTGTCAACTCCGCCAATGTTCTTCAGGTTGGTCAACTTGACATCTAGATACCCGATTGTGGATTTCCCACCAGAACTGAGGCTCTTATTGGCAAGTGGGGTATATGTATAACTTATCTTGATGTTGTTTCCTGTTGTGATTATAGCCGAAGCGGAAACCCTGGCTATACATGTCCAGCCTTCTGGATCTATATACAGAACATAGTCTGTATTCTGAGCAGCCGCAGCGTCGGAAGCATTTTTAACGGTGATTGCTGTAACGACGGTTCCATCACCGTTTTTATAATTCAGTCTAACCCCCGAAGTTCCATTCAAAACATGTCGTTCATCGGTGACGGTGACTGGGGCGGCTGCCTGTGTAGCGTAGGTATCAAGCCCGTTTGCGCCTCCGCGAAGAGCGTAAATATTTGCAAGGTCAAGCTCCATCATGTCAAATTTAATCGTTGCTGAATGTTCCTTCAACTCCAACGTGATTGGAGAAGCATTGTCAGCTTTCAGTTCTGAAGGCGTGATAGTCTCATTGAATTCGATTCCTTTTGCAAGTCCGTAATCCGTATAAGCTCCGGTTGATCCATAAGTCCGGATTTCGATTTTTGCACTACCCATAAGGATAGAATTCTGATTTTGTGGTGTTGTTTGTGCTCTACCCATGTTCTACCTCTTTTAATTTGTATAATAGTTTACTTTGAAGTCGTAAGGTAAATAATAAAATCCTGAAGTGGAATCCTTGATATGATCATAAGGACCGAGAGGATAGATTATTTCAAAATTGATTCCTTCGCTGATTCCATTGTAAAATTTTAGTGCGTTTTCAACTGCTTGTTTCAGGTTTTCGCGTTCTGTGTATCCATCTGCCCAGCAATTTATTTGACATCTTGCCGAGCGCATAACTAATTTAAAATTATCAGAAGGAAAAGAGTAAGTTAAAGCTGGAAAAGTACAGGATAAGGGGAGTTCTAAAGGATAGATACGAGTGCCTACAAGTCCTGAGACTGTGGGATCTGCAAGGAGAATAGATCTGATAGATTCTCCGAGGCTCATTTATACGCTCCTAGCCTGGCAGTTATCGCCTGTTCTATTGCTGCTTTTATCTGAGCTTCGTTTTCATCGAGGGCAGGCCGTAGATACTCATGCCCTGGTCTGAATTCCTCAACGGGGGCATAAGGAACTGTTGAACCTACTTGACTTTCTACTCTTGTTGGGCTCTTAATCTGTTGTAGTTCGGTAAGTGACCGTCTAAGATTGCCTGTAATTACATGCACTCTTATCTTAGCGTCCCTTTCAACGATTGCAGCTCCTTGAGAGACTGCTTTTGAAAGGATATTCTGAATATCCTTGTCAAGAAGCTTGAACTTTGTTTGAAGTTCTTTTACTCCCTCTATTTTTATAGTGATTCCGTCAGCCACGTTTAGCCACCTTCTTAAGAAAAGCTTCTTTGTGGTCAACAATTCCAGAAAAGGGGATTTCGGGAGCGTCAACGTCTTGAACTTCATAAGTTCCCGCCCAGTTTGGTTCAGTTGTTGAAATGAAATCGCCTGTCTCGACAACTGCTTCGGCAGGAAGAAAAGCCACGATAGAAGATTCTATTACCTTACCTGCTTCACTAGATGGAATATAATTGCCAGCTGTACTAACTTTTGAAAAAAGGCATTTACTATCAGTAGGAACTAAATTTGGGATAGGAGAACCTGCAGCATTTTGTGTTGTCCCGGTATCTCTGTGTATCTGACAGGCGTGAACCATGGCCGCGTCAATGGAACCCACGGTGGCCTCCGTGGCAATCGAAGCCGGAATAGAATGAAGGGCTTGAAAAAGTAGTATTTACAATGTTCAAATATTCTGCAATCTTTTCCTTTGATTTTTTTTCATATCTTTCAATGTCTTGATCTGTGGTATTCTGCCTCTGGCCATTTCCAGTTGTTATATTTGCTGCAAGCTCCCCCGTTGTTTTCATTTTTGTGAGAACAGCAGCCAGAATAGCATATCGTCCCGCCAGGATAACTTTAGGATTGGTCTCGTCTGTAGTTCCACATTCTAGAAGTATTTCTTCGCTTACTTCGTCGATTATGTCAGAAACCTCAAGGTCAGTAAGAGAGGTATATTTGATTTTTGATTTGACATAGTCTATAGTACAGAGAGCCACGATAAGAAAAGAGTCTAAAAAAGAATATAAGGGAAAATTGAAAAATCAGCTTTCGAATGAGGTCAAAGAAGCTTGTCTCCTTTTCCTTAAAGCAGCCGGCCTTCTCCATCTTTTCTTAAAATCAATCCCCTTACGCACAAGAGCTGAAGAATGATTCTTAAGATTGCCTTTCTCAAAGAATTTTGACTCGGAAAGTTTGATCTGGTGAGCTTCCTGGCAAGCTTTAGAACAGTAAATCAGGGACACTTTGCCGTATTTTAGATAATTTTCTGTCAATAGTTCTCTTTTTTGGTCAACAGAAATAGTGATCATGTGACCACATTCAGGATTGCAGCAAGAAACATTAGTTTTCAGTGAGGTAGTCATAAACTGCTCCGTTGATATAGGCTTCGGGTGCAGAACAGTAAGGTAAGAAAGAAGTTAAAAAAAGTCCATTCGCCTCTTCTGAATGGATTTCAGAGGCTAGAATGTCAGTAGCTTCGATAAGAATAGAGGATTTTAATGTTTTGCATTTTGAACGTTTAGGACAACGGTTAGTGCATATATCACCAAGTTTGTTTGAATGTTCGAAACACAACATAATCAAATAATGTTATACGAATGATATAAAGATTTTTGGGAAATAGAAGAGAGGAGGCAAAAAAACCTCACGAATTGACATAAATTTGAAGAACGTCCGTATCCGCTGACATTCTGGCAACGTCCCTCGTTGTTACTATTGTATTTCCTCTGTCGTTTACAACCGTTATTGAATAAGGGTAAGGAGGATCTGATTTATACAGCATGATTCCTTTTGATAAATTTTGAATGAGTGTGAAATCTTCGAGTGAATAGGTTCCGGGGATTGTTATTTGGTTTGCCGATGCATCGTAAGAGGAGTAGTCTATTGCTTGCGTGCTTCCGCCTCCTGAACTTCCTACCTGCAAATCAATTGATGCCGTATCTACTCCAGTTCCAGAAATATTAAGACGTGCTAATCCATCTCTTGTGATATAGGAGCTTGGAATTTTCGCCTGCCATTCTCCGGTAATTGATTTCCAAACTGCTTCTGTATCTTCTCCGTTGATAACCGTATCTTCTGGAGTCGTTTTAAACTCTGTGAAAATAAGTATAGCTCCGGGTAGAACTTCCCCGTCTACAGTACCCGTAAAAGGTCCAGAATGATCACTTTTTACTAGTCGCGTCCGTATATATTGATCTGATCCATTGTTTAAGATTTGAATCATTTTATAGCCTCCGTATTAGAAAGGACCGAAATAGCCATGTATCCACCAGTAAAGCTGATTGAGTGTCGAAATAGAGAACGGATTAACTACAACTGTTTGAGTTTTTGAGCTCGTCCCGTTTGCATTTGTTGTTGTTAGTTTCACGCTGTATAATCCAGAAGTGCCGAATGTATGAACCGGATTTCTATTCACAGAATCTATTATTCCATCGTTTTCAAAGTCCCATCTCCATGAAGTAGCATTTAGAGAAAGATCAGTAAATCTACAGGTGAAAGGATATTGACCTGAATTGGGAGACCATGAAAAATTAGTAGATTCTATAACTGAAATGCTCATAGATGTTTCATTATATCCAGCATCATTAGACACGTTTAATTTTGCTACATAATCACCTGGTAAATTATATGAATGTGTTAAATTTTGATCTGTTGAAACTTCCCCGTCACCAAATGTCCAATAATAGCCGGTAGCGTTAACGGATGTATCATTTAACTGAACTATGAGGGGAGAATTACCACTCGTAGTATTTGCAGAAAATGAAACAACTGGCAACCATACTTTGTTTAATGTGACTGATTTTATGATCGATGTTGATGCTATTGAATTTGTGACTGTATAATTAACTGTATAAGTTCCTTCTGCTGCATACTTGTGATTCGGGTTTCTTTCTGTTGATGCAGTGCCATCTCCGAAATCCCAATGGGAAGATAATATACCGCTTGTTGTTTTGTCAGTAAATTGAACCTGTGGGGAACTCCCGTTCATCCAGAATTCTTGAGTAAAATTAACATTCAGAGGCGCAGAAACTAGAACTATTCTATAATTCCCTTCTGGTACAGTTGTTAAATTAAATACCAGAGTTTGATTATTGCTTGTAGCATTTTTATAATCTATGATTGTCCCGTTTTCATAAGTCCACGCATATGTATTATTCGCGGCGGTTTGCCAAACTGAAGGCGACCATCCGTGAATAGATATACCTGGAGTAAAATTAGATGCTGTAAACGTGATGATTGAACTATTTTGATCTGCTGCTGGGTTATAGACTAGATTTGAAATGGTTAGAGAGTTTGGAAGGACAGTTATATTTCTAGTTATCATGTTCGAGCCAAGCCCATTTGAGGCAATGGCAGAAACGTTAAAAGTGCCTGTCGAATTAGCAACAAATACAAAACTGTCAGCAGTAACACTTGATTGTGATCTTTGGGAAACTGAATTATTATACCATGTGATATTAGACGGGTTGGGGTGACCTGAAGTTCCGACTATTCCAGTTGCAAAATTAACTGACTCATATTGATACACTGTTTTATCTGATATAGGGGTGAAACTTTCTAAAATCGGAGCTTCGGCAGATGATGCCCGATAATGCCATGTATAATTATGAGTGACTGGGGCATCTAAATTGCTTCCTGACAAGGTGATATTTACAAAATAGTCTTTAAATCCATCTGCAATCGGTGAATATGAAAAACTTGTACCCGTACCATTCGTCCAAGAACTTGTATCAGAATGATAAACATTATAGGATACTGATTTTTCTGCTGAGAAACTAAAAGTTGGTGCGGACTCATATTCATTTGATGTAATTTCTTGAGGACTTGACCATGTTATATTATTCGTGCCTATATTTTGTGGGCTGGACGACAGATAAAGATAATCTACGCCCATAGTCAGGATAGAGCCTGTATAAGTACCCTGATAAATACCCCATCCTCCGCCTGTACTTACATTCGTAGATGATAGATTACAGACCTCTGCGCCGTTTAAAAATGCTTGTGCGGGATTTCCAGAATCATTATTTACTCTGAGATCTAAAACTGTTGGAACGTTGTCTAAATTAGTAGCTGTATAAGTTGCTGAATTTTTTGTTGTTCTTGTTCCTGCATTATCCCATGCTTCGTATAATTGAAAAGTCGTTTTTGGACCAGTTGTAGTAGAAATAACTAAATAAACACCGTATTTTAACTTTGCACCGTCCCCCGATGTACTAGAAGGTTTTACTGAATTATTATTAGCAATCCCTATCCAAGCGTATTCGTAACCTGGCGCGTATCCATTAGCATGGGGAGTAATATTGACTCTCATATGTTTATAAGATGAATTATTGCAAGCTAAAACTCCTGATGTTGTCCCGCTGGGCGTGAGTGTCATGAATCCCCCTGATACGGGAAGTGTACCACCTGATGTACCTGTGTTTTGTTTAGAAATATAAGACGGTAATGTCGTACCTGGAAAATCTTCTTGCAGTTCAAAAGCTGCTAAAGCGGACCCACAAAGTAAAATTAATCCAAAGAGGATAAAAATTAATTTTCTCATTGTCTTACCCCCATTGGGATGATTGTTTTTTCATATTCGGTGATGGGAATTGTTAAGTCTACTGTACCGCGTGCATATGGATTATCTTTATATTGAGAAGCTGTAGGATGGAAGTTCGTTACGGTTCCTGCTTTTGTGCCTATAGTATGTGAATAATTATTGTTTGCATCTACTGTTATTGAATCTTTTAATCCGGCTGGAGGCTCATAAAATCCAGTTGTATTGTAGGCTCCCCCACATGCCGTAATATTATATGATACATCGGCATCATTTGGATATGAAACAATGTTAGGTGAAACTGTCAGATCTCTTTTATCTCCGCCTGTAGTAGATGCCAGTAAGACACAATTATCAGGATTGTCCTTTGTTCCTGTCTGACCATTAGAAAGAGTTTCGATATATTCAGGAGTGTTAAGTCTGCATGTTGCAGTCTCTTGATATGTATAATTAGGCTGTGAATAATCTCTGTAATTTGCGGTTATGGCTTTAAGTGGTTCATTATAAAACGGCCTAGATGTATTTGGTTGGAAATACAATCTACATTTCGCAGATGTTGGATTTCCTCCTTCTGTCACATCTATATCTGTATAGTAATATCTGTCATACGAATAAACTAGACTTCCGGCTGCCGTGTGTGATCTAGCAATTGTAAAATTGGTGTTAGCTAGAACAAGTGAGAAATTTTGGAATGTACCAGAATTGAATATGCCTATATTTTCCACGCCTGCTGTGTCATTTATATCCCGACAGTCTAGAAGCGTTACATTATCCCTTATAACCTGTGATAAAGACGTAGGGTTTGATTTTGGATTCGCATGTGTACCAACCCCATCAAAAAATACAGCGTTTGTAATTACAGTTAATGTAGTCCATCGACTGTTAGGCGAAGGTACAAGCCAGAGTCCGTTGATACTTTTTGAATGGTTGAGTATTGTATTATTGTCAAACAATAAATTATCAGATGACCTAAAAACTAGCGTACTGTCTCCAGAATATCCAAATATTGTAATTGGTTGCCCTGCGTCATTAGTACAATCATATGTCTGATTTCTCACTAATGAAAAATTATTATGTCCGCCAATTTCTAACATTTTTTGATTAACTGTTTCATTTACTATTGGATTATTTTCTAAAATCATGTGACTACCAGGGATCACTCCAGGGTTCCACCAATTATTAAGAGCATCGTATCTATAAATATTATTTTTGTTCCAATCCCAATTAGGATCTTTTAGAGTGTTGTTTCTGAAAATTCCACCATTCATGAAACCATATTCATAACAATTATGCCGAGCTTTCCCATAACAATAATTATCCTGTACTGTTCCATTCCATGCAAAACACTTTATTAAAGAATATAGACAGCAATATACAGTATTATTTTGAATTGTTACATTCTGCGCTCCAAGACCAGAACTGATACTTGGAGCTACATTGATTCCCCAACCATTGCTTGTGACATTGGTATTTGTATCTCCAGCCCAAAAAACAGTATCATACGCAGCATAAACACTATTTTTCTCAATTAGAACATTATTGCCCTCTGCTTGATAACGAATTCCCCCCGACGCTCTACTCAAACATGTATTATTCCTGATTATAGTATTGTTGCAGCAATTTGAATCAGTTCTAAAATTTGATCCAGTACCAACCAGCCAGATACACCAACCTTGAAAAGAATTGATAGTACAATTTTCGATATCTATCACATTCACCTTAGTGTAATACGTACAAATACCACTCGCAGTAAATCCATTCGATGCCGCGTTATTATAAACTGTCAAATCTTTTATTGTGATATTGTAAGTAACTTCATTCAATGTGGGAGGAAAAGTCGCGGTGCATCCTATCATTATTGTCCCGCTTACTGAACCTGTGGGTGTAGCAGTAATTACTGGATTCCCTACACCCTGTAAAGTCAAATCGTGAATATTATAAATGTAAAGTTGCTCGTTATATGTCCCGTTGTAAATTCTGATAGTGTCTCCTGAACTAGCCGCGTTTATTGCTGCTGTAATTGTGGTATAAGTTTTCCCTGACCCAACTTCGAGAGTTGATGCGGTTGCTGTGCCAATCAATGAGAAAAATAATAATAAAATGATAAAAATGAGTTTCCTATTCATAATTCCCACCCTCCTTCCCAAAAAAAATTACTTTTTAACGGCTTGTGTAGCCGTTTGAACTTTTTTCAGCCTGTCGATATCAGCCTCTTTTGAGTTGATAATGTTCTGCAGGGTGAGAATCTGCTTGTCTTTCTCTTCGATTGTTTTCTTAAGTCCCTCTATGTCCTTTGCCTGCTGCTCGACAATCTCATCAGCAAGTCCGGGACCGAGAGGTTGAATAGCAGGAGCAATCCACCATTTCTCAAGTTTCGAAGCTTCTGCGTCGGACAGCTCAAAAGTGCCAGTTTTGGGAGAAACCGTTCTCCCGTCAGCCAGTCTGATATTTACGAGTGCTCGGTACAAAGACATCAGATCGACCCCAGAATACCGATTGCCTCTGGATAGTAGATCAGAGGTACGACAGCTTCAAAGCCCGTTACATAGACCGGGGAATCATCAGGACCGAGTTTTGAGTCAAAACCTGTAATGACT
This sequence comes from Methanosarcina sp., assembly GCA_024280975.1. Taxonomy (GTDB): domain Archaea; phylum Halobacteriota; class Methanosarcinia; order Methanosarcinales; family Methanosarcinaceae; genus Methanosarcina. The sequence goes on along the minus strand of JAMXLQ010000111.1, from coordinate 29,211 downwards.
CTCGGGTCTTGCCCGATTACAAGGTCCATATACATACCTGCTGGATCGTTCGGGCTTATAATTGCCTTTGTTGCAGAGGGAGCATATTTTGAGGCATATATGCGACCTGGCGCAGCTCCTTCAACCGGATTCAGGTTTTTGATTACCTTTTCGATTTCCCATATTCCAGTTCCCGAGCCAACAATCCAAGAGTTCTTCAGAGTCGTGAGCTGTGCGTATGAAATCAACATATTGAAGTTGCAGTCCTCGACTATAGCTTCTTGTAGGAGTCCCACGATTGCAGCAGTTCCCTCTGAAGCTTTCCCAGCAGTTCCGAAATCATAGGCGGTGTTGTCAATAGTGGTTGCACTCGCATAGAGGCCCTTAAACATTGCATCGGTTCCATTTGGTTTGTAGGAATCGAGCAGAAGAGTCTGGTCTTTTGCAGAAAGGGTTTGGCTCATCGCCTTGATGCCTTCATTTGGGAGGTCAGTTCCTTCAGATGCAAAAGCCTGAAGCTGGTCCTGAGTAATCTCAAAGCCGTTCACAACGAAAGGACATCTGATGGAGTCGGAGGACAGGCCGATAAGGTCTCTTTTCAGAGTATCGTCGGGTAATGTCAATTGAATAGTTGCATCCTTCATTTGCGAAACTTTATTGAAGTCCAGTTTTACTTTCCCCTTCGGAAGTCTGATTGTGTGGGCGAACAGGTTCCTGGCAATCATCCGGGGAGTCAAGAAAGGTTTCATCATTTTGGTGTAAGCTGTGCCTGCTCTTTCGTATGGGTTAAGTATCATGTCTTTTCCTCCTCAGATCTCACTCATTAACATGCAGTTCTGTGCTGCGCTTGTGGCATCGACGGCATACTTGAACTTCCCCACTTTCACAAGGCCAGGACTTTCGACGAAGATGTAGATCCAACCGGTTATCGTGTGGTTTGAAGTCGTGTAACACAGGCTTTTGATAGTGCCATCTGTCAGGTATTTTTTCTGGACTGCAAGATTTGTAGCACTTCCGCCATTTGCTTCAGCTAAAACACTCTTCAGGTAAGCACCGAGTGTGATATTTCCGGCTGTAGCATCTACAGTGATATGAGTCTGAAGGCCCGTTGTTGCAGCAGCTTCCCCATCGAGAAGTCCATCTTCGTCTCCTGATTCAACCGCGTTGATGAATCCGACATCGATAGTAGCACCACTCGCGGCGGTAGAAACGTCTATGAGAGCGTCTGGAATCAGAATTCCTCCTGGAAAGTCTATTCCAGTATCGAAAACAGAAGTTTTCTTGACAAAAGGAACTTTCAGAGCGATTTTTCCACCAATTTCAACGGCTGGAGCTACCTGTCCGGCTGTTCCCCAGGGAATAGCATAATCCCCCTCTTCTGCCTTGAATCCGATAGGAAGCCCGGTAGGCATGAAAACAGGTTTGCCTACTGCGGAGCATATAGGAGCGGTTACGCTTGTTGCATATGCTGTGGTCATTGTTGCAGGCTTGTCAATCATGTTAACCCGTTCGTAATCTGCATATCCGATGGGCTCTTTCAGGCAGTTCGTGGGCTTCGCATCAAAGCCTGTAGTCCCTACCATTACGAGCCTGCCTGGATAGATCGCAACTTCGACATTCTTTTCTACCCTGTCAGTGATTCCGAGAGGGAAAATTACATTTTTAGGGTCAGAATATCCAGTTTCGACCATTATTTCACCTCAGCGTTAAGTTTTCCGGTCCATGGGTCAGGCTCAAACTGGCAGGACATGTTCTTGTTTTCTGCTTTTGGTTCGTTGTTCTGATTGCTGCCTACGCCCTTCGAGAAACTGACCTTAAGAACCTTGGTTATACTCTTGATCTGATCAACTGTCGGATTGGTAGAGAGGTATTCTTTTGCTGCATCCTCGCTCATGACTGATTTTAGGTCAGTTATTGCGGTTTCTTTTTCTGCGGTTGCCCTGAGTTCAGCTTCCCAAGACTTTCTGGCTTCTGAGATGGCAATTTTAGTCCTGTCAACTTCTCCGGATTCGAGTTCTGTGTACTTCTGTTTCCAGGAAGCAATTTCCTCATCCTTCTTTTTGTTGTCTGTTTCAAGAGCCTTGACCTGACTCTTGAGCTCATCCTTTTCGTACGTCTCTATCGATATGACGGCTTTACCGTCTCCGTTGTTGTTTGGCATAGAATCCTCTTTTTGTGGATATTTTGAAGCAAGAATAGCAGCAAGAGCCGGGGGTATCCCTACTCCCATACCCTGATTTGCTGCCGGTTCATAAGGAGAAGTAACAATAGTACAGCCTGTGCCGTAGCCTTTGATTACATCAGTAGAATTTTTTCTCATCTCAATAGGTATACATTCCTGAGACAAGCCCCGGTAATCTTCAGAATAAATCAGGCTCATAAGCCATTCCGGGATGCCTGAAAATGAGCTTATTACAAGTTTTTTCTCAGCATCATACTCAAGATTATACATCCTGGCTTTGACCCAGGGCTGATTCTGTTCATGATTGATGGAAACAAGGCCGCCTTCCCATGTTTTATAGTCCCTAGAAAGGAATTCTTCTGTGAGGGTTGCCTGTTCTCCCCACATATTATAAGCATGTTGACCAGCACAAGCTATTGCCATCCGCAGATCGCCGTTTTTGAGTTTTTCAGGAAGAAAAGACTGTAAAGAGCCTAACGGCTCGGTGATGTAAATTTTAGGTGGAGATTCCCCATTCATGATGAGAAACTGGACTTAAAAAAGATATAAAAGAAAATCAAATTTTAGCTTGAAACAGCAATCTGCCCTAGAAAAACAAGCTCCAGAAGAGATTTCTAAACAGTATAACTTTTCAACACTTGGAGATTTTTATATATCTACGGATATACTTTAATGTAACTTTCTCAAAGTATTAACTGATTAACATGAGAAATATAGCTATATTGACAATATTTTGTGTATTGTTTTTGACCGTGCCTGCCCTGGCTGCCTGTCCTAATGCCTCAGGCTCTTCTTGCTCAGGAAGTTCGAAGGCGGTTTGTCCTTCTGGATCAACTTGTTCCACGACTGCAAAAGCTACGGCTGCAACATGTACTTGGAAAGCATGCGATAAAACAGTAACAAAGAATGGATGCACTGCCTCGTTTAAGTACTGTCTACAGAATGGAAAATATCAATTTAGGAACACTTCAAAAGGTCAAACAGTAGGCTGTTATTGGTCAATTTATAAGCAGGTCTGCACCAGTGGGAAATGTTCTTGGAAGTTAGTAGGTTATACAAAATCTTGTGGTGGATTTAATTCGGCTTTGTCAAAGGGTAACTACCTTATTGTTTTGTCGGTGAAGTGTAAGAGTTGTTCTTGTTGGGTTGGTCCGGCAGAGGCTAGGATAACAGTTTAATCTTCTATTTTTTAAATTTTTGAGGTGATTTCATAACGATAGACATAAAAGATCCTGCATTCATCCTGGCTGTAATTGGTCTCTGTTTTCTTTTTGGCTCTTTAGCTGTTCATGGTTCGTATAATTCGAGTAATTCAACTCCGGTTGCTCCAGTGGAGACACCGAAGGAAACTCCAACAAATGAAGAAAAGCCAAAGGAGACCCCGACTGATATTCAAATTGAAACTCCTGTTGAAACTCCCACTCAGGACAATAAAGCCTATCAAGATGCACAAGACCGACAGGCCATAAAAGATGCTGAGAAGACAGAAGATATATCTATTGCAGACTCTGGCCCTGGTAGCTCTTCACAAGAAGTTGTGAGCACTCCTGAGCAGGTCACACCGGAAGCTCCGTTAACTCCTGAGAAGATTGCAAGCACTCCAAAAGTTGAGAAGTCGATTTTCACAAAAAAGACTTTTGGGGCTCTTAATTGGGCTGCAACTTCCGAGAAGCCTGTTTACTATGCTTCCGGTATCAAGTTAGATGAAAATGGAAATGCTTGTTTAGGGAAAGAGAATGCTGGGAAGACGATTACGGCTGTTCTTTCTTAATTTTACTTTTTTAAAAGAAAAGAGAAAGGTTAAATTAAATTTTTCTTATTTTCCATCTCGGTTAAAGAATTTTGAAATTCTTTTGAATTTTTCCCAAAAGAGAAAGCATTTGTCGCGTCGATTGCAGCATTGAGATAAGCCACATATCGCTTATTTACCCCCATTTCTACTGGAGTAAGTGAAGTTCTTTGCTTAGCATAAAATCTAATATCCAAAATTTCGTTCTTGGCTTCTCCTGCAGTAATATACCCCGCTTGCATGTTCTGGATAAGATTCTCTACAGAATCAGTATCAAAAAGCTCAGTATTTTGATTGGGCTGTTCTGTAACCGCTGAAATTGGCCCAATATCTTGACTGTTTTTAGTAACATTTTGAGCACTAACCGCCAAACAGCTTATTATTAGAATCCCTAGAGCATATAATATTCTATGATCTATTTTAATGTTCAAAGTTTTTTCAATTTTCTTGTTTAATGTGGTCATGATTTCCTCCATTCTCTATAAAAACTTTAAAACCGTATATACCTTTTTCTTTGCTTGTAGCCCCAACCCAGATTATACCAGTTTTTTGAATTAGTGTCTTTTTATACTTGTTTCTGCCTCTCTCTTTTCTGTATTCTATCCAATCTTGTTTATGAAACAATTTAAAATTATTGCATATTTCTGTTCTGCCTTCCTGCCTAACTTGAATAAAGATTATAGCTTCTTGCCTTCCATACTCACGCCCAACATTGATAGTTTTTCCATCGATTATATGACATTCAATTTCTTTCCATTCATCTAAATTAATAGAATGATATTCGCCTTTTGCGTCTGAATCGTCAGACTTTACAACTCTTGTCATCTGAACTAAATTATGTTCAGTTCCTTTATAAATAACCTTAACACCCATCTCATCTACTCCCAAGAAAGAGAAAAGAAAGAGAAAAGAAAAGGCTCTAAGCCTCAACCTCTAATAGAGTATCCTTTGCGGCGGCGACTTCTCCGACCTCTAAATTAATTCTTGTGCTATTCTCGTCCTTTTGTTTAGGAGAAGAGGACTCCTTATACCTCAAATTTAATTCTTTTTCTGCTTTGAAATAATTACCTAACGCTTTTCCTCTTGTTATGCAGAAATCCTCACCGACTGCGCCTTTAACTCGTTCTTCGTTTACTGCAGCTTTAACTTCTGATTCGTTTTTCTGCTGGCAGATACACCGCCAGATATCACAATATTTAATCTGGTCATTTTTCTGTTTTCTCAATTTCCCTATACTCCGGCTGCCTGGGTGAGCGTATTCATGCCCTACTCTTGTGCCGTCTTTTCGCCGGTAAGTTACATCTGGGTCCTCTTCCCCTCCTTGATCTCCCCATGAATTAATTATAACATCGTCATTTTCTGCAAGAATCGCAGCTCCACCATCTAAACATTTTGTTACCCAGTGGTCCGGTGTTTCTCCGTTGATTTTTTCGAGGGAAGCAATGTCATTTGAAATGTAGTTTACTTTTGAGAAATAATCAACTGCTGGATAGATATCTGAATTCATGGTAAATCCCTTGATCTCAATGTTCTTCTGTTTCTTTATCCAGTTCTTATTGAGTACTCCAAAAGTATCGACAACATACTTTAGGCCGGGATGAATTAGCTCGTATTCTGGTTCGAAATAGTCCTCTCTTGATAGTGGTATTTCACTATTTTCTTCTGAGTCCTCGGAACCTTCTTGAACATCTTCACCGAAGAATACTTTCTTTTCGGTCTGTAATGGAATAACTCTCCCTGGTACTCTCCTCTTACCGTAAAAATAGAACCTGCCTTTCCCAGCCCGTGATAAATACTTCCTATCATCATCATCTATGGGGAACTCTCCAGCAAGCTCATTTATATCTGCTCCCTCCATTCCACACATAAAGATAATAGAGGCACAATTGGACTTTATCACTGGCAGGATGGGTTTCATTCCTTTCATATCCTGACCGATTAATAGAAGGCTATTTCCAGAAGACCGTATTTCCCTGGTTAAAGCCGGTAAAAATTCCTGCATACCCTGATTTTTCAAAATCTTAGGAGCTTCATCAAAGGCTATTATGTACCTTCCTTTCCTTTCTAATGCCTCTTTAGAGTGTACTTTTATCTTAGAATTAATCGAGCTAACTAAAAGTACCGTAATAGCATCTTGATATTTTTCTGGAATATCCGATAGATCGACAACGGTATAACGGTTAGTTATATCGAACTCATTTTCGTTTTCTTCTAAATCTTCATCCATCCAGTAAAGAGACTCCCCCTTTTCAAAGTCTACCAGATACCCAAGTAATGCTTTAAGCGAAGGTCTCATTTGTTTATGCTCGGGATCTTCATCTGTTGACCATTCTTTTACTAACTGAGCATAATCTCGTACTCTCGGAATAGACTTTGGATCTTTCCATTTATCAGGGTTAACGGGATTTTTATCATTGTCCAGATAACCTTCCTTGATGTAAAACCCGGTTAAAGACTTTTTACAAGCTTTCTGCATCGGAGAACTAAAAGCAGAGCCTATCAACATATAGAAAAAGTATAAAGCTTCTTCCTTTTTCTTAACATAAGCTGAATACATGGATTCTGAACTGTCTCCATGAATTAGAGGGTCCCAGATTATCTTAAGCGGTCTCAATCCCTTTCCTTTGGGTCCAACACTGATAAAATTACCTTTCAAAGCTTTAATAAAATTTACTGCATCGGTCCCGAAGTCTTGTTTGGGAGTTAAGTACCAAAACCCAATATTAGAAGCCACAGCGTTTTTTAACAAGTTCAGAACCAAAGTAGTCTTGCCCTGCCCAGAACTTCCCAAACACGCCATATTTGCATTTTCAATTAGAGGATTATCAGGGTTCCAAAACAGAGGTATTCCGGCATCTTTGCCCTCGTCAAGATAACCAATATGAACGCCAAAATCATCTATTGTTTTTATCGGGGTTCTCCCAGGCCAGAAAGCTGCTGCAGTATTAGAAAGTACTGTAATCATATGCTCTTTCATTATCTCATTTGAAGGGATGAGAGCCTTTAAAGCCCTGATCTGTCCGCCGAAACAAGAGTCTGTATTAATTCCAGAGCTTTTAAACTCTGTTTGTGTTTCAGAGATTGTATAAGCCGTTTCGTCTTCGTTTGGGGTGCTTATACCTGCTATTACTAGCTGTTTTAAAATGGAATGTTCGCCTTTGTAAGACTGAGCGAAAAACGATCTTATGTCATCCTCTTGCCAATCGTAGACATCGGAAGCTTGCCCCCCTTGTTTTAACTCTGTTTTCCTTGCTGTCTGTATCTTCTTCTTTTCGTTCTTGTTCTCCTTATTGATCTCAGCGTTACTTGGCTTATAAATAATCTGAGTGACTGTAAAATCTACATGCTTTTCTTTCGCAATCTCGTATACTCTATCAATTGTTTGCAGATCAGCACTATACTTAATTGCTGTCTGTGTGGGGTCTACTTCGTCTGATACTGCTATTGTAAAAAGATCCATGTCTTGATATTCATTAATCTTGACTCCGAGTCCATCTGTAGTAGCCTGTAGTTTAGCTGGGCAGCATTGCAGTGACGACATGGATAACATGAGCCTTTCAGCTTCTCCTTTGTTGAATAGTTCCCACTTAAGCATTATATTGTCATACAATTCTAAGAATGACCCATGACAAGCCTCGAAAAGATACTTTTTAAGTCGTTTAGATAATATCTTCATCTTCAAAGTGGCCCCCTGTTGAATCATGATAATTGTAAGTTACGACACCGTGAAAAACTTTATGAATCTGCCAAGCCCATTTAAGCCTTTTGTGCTTTATTTTATTGTCTCTCAATGCCCTTGAGATATTTTTAGAAGCTATTTTCAGTTTTTTCGTAGCTTCTTTTTTAGAAGCAGTATAAGGTAGGTAATAGACCATGTAATTACCATAAGTCTTTATTTTGGCATTTTTGATATACTCCTGATGTTCATACATAGACTGTCTGACTATCAGAGGCATTTGATCTTTATTCAAAGCTGATTTTATAGGCTCGGCGTAGTCTTTAAGGTCGTCTCGTACCGTCATTGTGGTTTTTAAGACCGCTCCGTCCTCTAATCCCATGAACATCTTTTCAGTCTGTTGAAGGAATGAAACTATTTTATCTGGTTTGAATGCCTGTAACTCGAAGAATACCGCCCAATTGTTAGGTTTCTTTTTACTATAGAAGTATTCAACGAATCCACCAAAATGTATTTTTTTAATGTTGCTTACGTCTCGCACTTTCTTAAGTCCCTTTTCAGCATACTTCTCTACCGTGTCCTCGCCTGTCTGCATTGATACAAGGAACCTGAAATATTTCTCAAATCGGTAAAGTCTTGCAGGACTCCGACCAATATAGAGGAATACAAGAACCTCTATTACAGCTTGAACCAGAGCTATTTTATTCGTCAGACTATATCCTACCAAACGGATACCGATTAATAGAGTAAGACTTAGTAAAAAAAGTAAAAACATCAAAAGGTATTGCTGATTTTTCCTTAAGCTGTAAAATGTAATATCTATTTTTCTGGTAATCGTCAAAGGCGTTGATTCATTTTCAGTCATATCATAACCCCCTTGTATATCTTAAAATTCTAGCAGCTTTTAGAATTACGTTAAGCAGGAACCCACATACTATCTCGATTATCGCCATGATAACAGGCCAGAGTAAAGCAATGATAACAGTTATCACACTGGCAAAAAGTACCATACCCATATCATGATAAGCTACACTTTTTAAGTCGAATATCGCAACTATGTCACCTATACTCGAATTAGTTTGTGGGTAAGTATTTGCAATATCTTTTATCGCTACATTCGAGTACCACAAAACAAGAGGACGCATGAAAACAGCCGATAAAAACCAAGCTGTTAATATTTTTGCTATGTACTCGGAATAAAACAATGCTACACAGAACATTAGTATAATTTTGAAAACATGAGCCGCGAATAAGTCAATATATTCAATCCTAAACAAGAAGAACCTAGCACAAAACCCATAAGCCCACGATTCCCAAAAGTAAACGTTTGGAGCTGCAGGAGTAACTTTCAAGAACTCAAAAGCATTGAGTGTCAAACCGGAGCTTAAATTTTGTTCAAATTCTAAAATTTCAGCTATTATAGGTAATGCCAGGATAGCAAGCCCTACGAGTTTAAAAAGTGTTTCCAGCCAGACGGTATAATCATAAACCTCATTATGCCCGATGAATTTTTTATTTATCTTCTCTACTGTTTCAGGCATGTTTTTTTGAAGCATTGACAGCCCGAAAGTAAAAAGCGAAATAAAAAATACAGCTACAGAAAACCAAACAAAATCAGAGGCTAACTGATCTCGAACCCATTTTGTTTCATATGGGCTCTGGTTTGCTACCGCAATCATATAAACTACTTTTTGAGCCGGGGTGAGGCTTTCAGAATCGCTAGTGTTTCCAAAAGTCACTCCATAATTTTCCTGTAAATTTCTTTCAGCGCGGTATTCTATAAACTGTTCTATCCCTCTTGACACTACTTCTATACTCGTATCTATAGGACTAGCACAAGCAGGAGATACCAAAGAAATGAAAAATATAAGTAAAATAAAAAAAGAGAATATTCGATACCTTTTCATTTACGCCCTCCATAGAGTCAGTATTGCCACGTAAGAGCATCCAAAGCGGTTGAAGTACATGCCATGAAAAGAACTAGGACGATTACCCCCACAAAAAGCCCCTTAAATGCATTTGATCTTTCTTCGTCATCTCCTGTATAGTATTTATATACACATCCTGCAAAATAAAGAACTACTATCACTATTAAAGCGATGGTTCCCCAATTACTGGCTTTTTCGGTTGGTTTGCTGAAAGCCGAATTGTTTAATTCTTCCTTTGCTGCATTGGGTTTTATAAAATCGTTTAATCTTAAAGCTCCCGAGTTGTCTTCTTCTGCTGCAGCGATCATGGGAACAAACAGCATAAAGAGGCACATCATGGAAAGAAACATTTTTATCATTTTTGTTTGTATTTTTTCATCTCCTTGTTAAGCAAATTGCTCTTTTACTTAACAACTCATTGAAAGTATTTATAATTTGTGTAGTATATTACATAGTTACTTAACAGAAAAAGGAAAAAATAATTAAAATAGTTCACTCAATGCCAAACATTGATTTTATCTCGTTCCAGTAGAACCGTATTGTTATTGATAAGAAAACCCAGAACACTATTTTAGCATAGAACCAAGGATTAATAGGCTCTTTTGGTGCTTCCTTTTCAATTATCTCAAATTCTGTTACCTGATATTTCTTATAAGGAGTAGAAGCAGTTACCTGAATTATAGAAGGGTCATAAGTTCTATTTACCTGTATCCAATCACCGAACCGGGTTAGATTTCCTTCCTCTTCCCAATGCTCAAGCCTGGAATATTCTGTGTATTTCACACCTTCGGCTGTCTGGTTCCTTGTACCGACCAGAAAAACCTGTTTTGAAGTATTATCTCCGGACTGATAAGTAATGTCCTTGCAGATACCTTGCTTAAGAGCTTTGATATCAAAATGATCAGAGTATTGATAGATTATACCCTTGATCTCTGCAGGCTGCTCAATGACCCGAGGAGCTGGATAGTAAGAGTCATTGAAAGTAGCTATAGAAGTCTGCAGTTTTCCCGCAGTTAACTTTCCCAGCTTATTCCTTTGATAATTATACCAGGTCATTTTTACAGTCATTGTAGCTGTTAAGGTATCGTTTTCGATTGAGATATTGACATCCCTTTGGATATCTTCAATGCCACCAAACCAGAGATCGAGAGAAGGATTTCTTATTACACTTGTTTTGATAATTGCGTCCTTTGGATCTGAGATATAGGATTGATTATCAATTATACTCAGGTTATTGAACCCTAAAATCTTGATTCCGCCTGCTATTTTTCCGTTTTCGGTTTCAATAACCTTGTAACTAAATTGGTCTGCAGTCTGTTGTGTGACTGCATTCTCGGGATATTCAAGAGAAAGAAGATTTTGAATGTCGTAAATCTTCTCGAAAATCTTCTCACTCTCTTCCATTGATGGTGGATTGTTTATCGAGTAGTCATCAACATGAACGCCCATAGTCCTAAGCTCTGTCGTGTTTACAAAGATGTTATCATGAACATAGACATTTGAAGCAGGATTCCTACTGACATCATCAAGAAGTACCCCCTGCCTGCCTGGATCAGATATTATATTATCATGAATCGTAATATTTTTAGTAGTTATCCAATCTTTTCGACCATCATAACCTTTCGAAACTTGAGCATCCCCCACTTGAAAACCGTTCGCGCCTCCTTTATAAGCTCCGTTAGAATCCCCTGAATACTTCCATATTTTATTTCCTTTTGATTCCCCCTCTAAACAGTTATCATATCTTACCCCATCGGAAGTTATGACAGCCATTTCATTAAAAAAAGCAAAACAGTGTTTACTAGCACTGAAATAAATTGACTCATGCTGGCAATTGATTATTGTATTACTTTCACATATAATTCCATCAATGCAACGTGCTTGTATCCCGTCTCCAAATGCATTACGAAGGGTCATATTTGAAATTATTATATTCTTTCCAAAGTTGTTTCTGGACCCAATGGCCTTGATTAATTGCTCTTGGTCGTGAGCGTGCCCGGGCGAATTAGCCCAATCATTATTTAACTTTAAACAGTTGCCATCGATCTCGAATCCTTTTACAGTATTATTAAAAGGATCAAATAAATTTACTGCTCCAACCGTAGGCGAAAACCAAGGACTTGAAATATCACTTGAAACTAAGAATTTCGCGCCGGGTTCTCCTATAAGATTGATATTTCGAGGAACGTATACCGGACCTTTAAGCGGGTATTCTCCTGCAGTAAGAATAACCGTTCCGTTCTCGCCTGCGTTTTTTAAGGCAGTATTGATATCATCCTGGCTGCAAGGATTTAGAGTAATGGTTTCCGCTCCCGCAGTTCCAGAAAGTAATAAAAAAAGTATCAGTAAAGAGAATAATTTAATGTTTTTTTGCATGTAGTTTAGAAGGTTAATAAGTTATTTATACTTTGTTAAGTATATACCTAATTTACTTAACATAAAGAGGAATAAAATGTTTCACAATAATTCTCGAAGAAATTACACAAGAGGATCTTATAAGAAAAGGTCTATTTTTAGCAAGCTTGTATATTCTATAAGAAAATTCTTCAGAAACTTAAAGTTTTCAATACTTATGATAATCATTTCTCTTGTAGCCTATTTCATCGGCTATAAACATGTTATCTGAGGAATGTAAATGACGTTAATTATAGTACCTTGGTTTGTTTTGGTTCTAGTGATATCTTTTTTACTCGGAGGCATTTGTATAAATGTTCTAAAATCGAGATATAGAGATCTTATGTTGGGTTTTATTATAAGTATTATTTGTTCGTATATTTCGATAAATGAGCTAGGAATAAAAATTAATTTATAAGGAGGCAGTTTTGACCGGGTTTTGTGATATATGTCTTATAAAAAATATCTGCCTGCCAGAAGTGAAAGGATGGGTTGAACATCGATTAGCTTATTTGGCGGCATGTGAGCCATTGAATATACAAGAATTGAAGAAAGAGGCAGAATGAATGGGAATGAACATTATAAAAGTAATTACTTTCTTGGGGTTCTAGCGATCATATACTTTTTTGGACGTGTTAACGATCATGGTTATGATGAGCTTATATCATTGGGTAAGTTTCTTTTTGGAGCTCTTATTTTATCTCTGTTCCTCAGTCCTGATCTTGATACTGATAGCAGTGTTTCAAACAGGTGGATGATTTTTAAATATATCTGGCACCCTTTTAAAAGCGCAGGACATCGGGAAATTTTACATAATCCTGTTTGGGGCCCGTTTATTTTAATAGCTTTTTTATGGGTTCCTCTTAAAATATACGGAATCGATTTTCCAATAGAGACTATAATAGGATTAGGATTAAGTATCGAAGCGCATATTTTTTGTGATTATGTGCTTTAATGAGTTGAGCGAATGGTTATTGACGGTTTTATATATGCTGGAATTATAGCTATAATTGTACTCAGTGGAGCTTGTGTTATAGTAAGATTTTTTAGGAGTTGAGAAAATAGTAAACTGTGAATTTTGCAAGTTCTGGCGGCAAGGTAAATGTACTAATTTCGGATCAATTTTTTATGGGGAAAGGTGTACTAAAAATCAAAGATGTAATCGAGGAGAGCTTAAGATACCCGAGCATCATAGAGAAAGATGTCAATTAACTCCTCTTAAAGATTAACTTTTTTCAATAGGCTCGAACTGTATACCGTGATCCCCAGGATAAGGCTTTTTATGATTATTTTTACCTAACCATATTTCGTCAGGAATTCCTTCAGGGAAAGCTTCACAGACGTTCCCCTTTGATTCTGGTTTTGATTTTTCGATGTCAAAATGTTTACAATAAGTACAGACATCGCTAAACCAAAAATCAAACTCACTATCATCCATCCCCTCCATATTCACCACTTAACGAATTTATATTCTAATTCAGGAATGTTCTGAGATACTTTAGCCCATACCACTTTACTTGTTAAAACAACGCTTTCATCTTTTGTCATTTCTTTATTTATCATACGGATATCATGTTTAATACGAGCCGCTTTCAATTGTTTATCAAATTCTGTAGAAAGGGTTTCGTCCCAGAAAGTTTTATTAAACTCACTCCCATCCTTCATTCTTATTATAAACGTTCCGTCTTTTGTAGCTGCCCTGACTTCTTTAAGTTCCCTAACACATGCTGTTTGTAGATCTGCTTTTGAGAAAGATGAACTTTTTGGATGGTTGTGTGTGAGAGTGTTTCCTTTTAATAACTCTGCTTCATCTGGTGTAAATTTAACACTGTTTTTATTACCGGACTTTTCAAATACTATGTTACCGTCTTTATCGAATACATATACCTTTTCGGTCTTCCTGTTCTTTATTTTATTTTCATGTTTTCTAATGGTATTTTCAACTTCATTATGAGTCTTCGTAACCTCTTTCTTAGGCTTCTCCTTAACTACTTTAGTCTCTTTCTTAACTTTTGGAGTTTTTACTTTTGTAGTTGGTGCTTCGACATTAACCCCTACTCCGAGTCTGACAAATCTTTTTTGTAGATCCTCATCGAGAATAAACTTATCAATCCGGTATTTTTCATTAAACTTGTCTATATTTTTGAATGTTTTATCAATTATTTTTTTATCGACTTCGGTTTCAGTAAATTTGAAATTTTGATCCATTTGTTTTGTGAAATCACGGTTTTCATATCTCCAATCTGGGTTAACTTCTGTAAATATTGTAATAGGTAAAATCGCACTGCGGCAGTGATGATGCGCGGGGCAGTGGTATTTATCAGCTTCGGGAGAACCTACTTTAAAAACAGTTCCGTGAAGCATTCTGCATTGAGGACTCGTTCTATCGTCAATCTTAGCGTAGAATTGACATTCTTGTATTTCCTGTTGCTTGTATCGGTGCAAAGTAGTAGCTGTCGCTACATCAGCCGTAAATGTCCGAACAAACCGCGTAGACCTGTACTTCTCGCCTCCCCATAGTTCCCTTATTCGCTTCTCAAGGGTTTGAGGACTTTCCTTATAGATTCCTTCGTCCTTAAGCATTGTAACAATCGAGTCCACGACCTCGGAGGCCAGATCGTCTGCCTGTCTGACAGCCTCTTCTGTCAGGACTAAGGGAGTATCATCTGCCTCGCTGTAAAGATTTAATGTAGAGCCTATAAACAAGCTCGATTTTACAGCTTTTTTGACTTGCTTATCTGTGAAGCTAATCGAGGTAAGATATATGTCATCAATTATCTTATCTATCTGTTTTTCAAAAGTTTTAGAACTAAACCAGTACTTGACCTGTTTCTTATAATTCTCTGGCTTCTCTCCGATGATTCCTTTAAGTAATGTGGTCTCAAAGAGAGCATCGAATTTAGATTCGAGCTTCTTGATTTTTGTAGTTTTGAGAAGAGTTTCAGGCATTAATCAGCGACCTGGGGAGCTTTTTCTGTGAGTTTAAGCCGGTTCCTGAATTCTGTATCATCTATTGCGTCAGTGTTTCGCATTTCGAGGAGATCTCTGACAGGTATATCCATGCTGCCTAATTCGAGTAGACCGAAGCCCCATTCCTCACCTAATGCCTGTAGGTCTTCGGTGCTGGCTCCAATTCCCTTAAGCTGGGTCAAGGTCTCGGCTTTGGTCTTGTATGCCTGAGCTTCGTTCAGTAGATCGGCTGTGTCGGGCGTGTCAAGGATAAAATGAGCTTGAATATCTTTTAGAGTGTAGGGCTTCTGTACTTCTTTCTCGTTTCCATCCTTATCTTCTTCAGTTGTTATCCCTATCCAGCTACTCTTTTCAAACCTTATTCTAATAAGCTTGTCTGCAACTGATTCATATTCTGTCCGTGTACCAGCGTGTACGTTATTAAAATTCTGAAGAATGTTTCTTGAGCTGGCAAGTTCTGTGCCTGTCGCCAGGACGAGAGACATCGGAAAGCCTAGGGCCTGCCCTATTTCCTCGTTGAGGAAATCTATAATATTTTTGATAAAAACGGAGTCGGCGTTTCTCGAAGATTCAACTGGTTTAATTTCCAAATCTGGGCCAGATGCGAACACACCGCCGTTTTTGACAGTTTTCATGATATGTTTCTTCGCTTCTTCTATGCTCTTTGTCCAGGAGTTATAGTTCTCCAACATAGAATTATACATTGTAGGATTAGAGGCCTGTAAAGCAGAAGATGGCTTAGGGGGAACTGAAGAGGTTATGATAGAATTACCTAGTGAGTCTTTACCTTCCTTTAGGATCCCGGATTTGGCGTGTAAAAAAGGATTAATGACTATATATACCAAGTGAGGAGCATTCGAAAGCATGAGCCTTTTTAGCCAAATCGCAAGTAAAATAGAGTCAATTGGAGCAGGCTTGTAATTTATTCGAGAGTCGATATTATCATAATAAGAGGCCTGTGTCTTCTGATCCTTGTGCATTGCTATAATGCGTTCTGATGATGCTATTCTCAGGTTTGTGGTGTCAATGATGTTATATTTAGCTAGATAACTCTGAAAAAGATCGAATACCGTTAAATCGTTTCCAGTTCCCCTATTATTAATATAAGTTACGTAGATATCCTTTATTTGGATAGGCATCCGATTGTTTTGATAGGGGATGAACCATGAAGTGTGTTCTGTTCTTGCTCCCGAATCTGACCATGATTCGCTTACAAGTGCTTTCTGTCGATATGCTACTATGCTACTATCCCAAGGATCAGTAAAAACAGACATTGAAGAGGGCTCTAGTTTTTCAAGCCACCAGACGTTCTGGTCGATGTCTGTATCCATGCGCCTGTATGAGTGACCTGAAAGAATGAAAAAGTCTAAAAAGTCATCCCTGAATACTTGCATAAGGTTGATTGACTCGATGTAGCCAGTGATTTCCTTGATAGCTTCTGCATAGAGTTTATTATCTGCTGTCTGGATTTTGAAGCCTTGTAGAAGAACGTTTTTAAGATATGGAAAAACCGTTCCTTTTAACAATGGATCGGCTTCAAAGGCTTCTCGCCTTAAATCGGGTGTAGCATAGGGGATTTTATTTTTAGTTTCTTGAATCCACTTTATAAACTTTTCAAAGTAAAAATATTCGTCTCCTGTTGCGCTTGCTACGCCTGCACCTACGGGAGAGGATTGTGTATCTTTTGAAGGAGTTTCTGAAGTTAATTGTGGAAAAAATGAAGATGGGAAAGGCATATATAAAGAACTTCGAAAAATAGTAATAAAGGAAAATTGATCATATCCAATATCCGCTTGACTCTGAGCCTGTGCCTACATATGAAGTCTCATAAACTTGTTGTATGAATGGATTTTCTATGACTACCTGGCAGGCATAAGATGTAATATCAACCTGTCCATTTTGTTTAGTGTTCGGAAAGCCTAAGAGCTCTGTTTCGTAGCCATTGAGCCATGGAGCCCCTGCCAAAAAGAATACTGTACCTGCAGTAATCCTTGTAGCTGCAGGGATGAACCTCATAAGCTTATCATGGCCTGAGGTTTTTAATTCCGCAATCGGCAACCCTTCGGTTTTTAAAAGTTGAAATGTTGGCCTTCCTACTCCATCGGTTTCAATCCATTGCTGGACAGGACGATGCTTTATATACTGTTGCTGAAAAAGAGGAACGTGTTTCGGGGTTTCGAGATTCGTTTTTAGAAGGTCAATTAAAGCAAGGTCATTATCTGGAGTTTGGGCCCAGGTTCCTAGGACAAAATCATTTGCTGTTTTTTTCTCACTGGCTGCAGGGTCGCATGTTTGAAATACTTTACATTGTGAAAGCATGAATTGTTTTTTAGATCCTGATGCTCTGTCAGTTATTAGGGTTAAGACTCCATTTTCTAAAGTACAGTATTTGAAGTCTTCTTTTTTAACTAGATTACCTTCTGCTGCAGAGGGCCTTTGTTGGTAGAGCGAGAGCCATTCATAGACCGTTAGAGAGGCTTTTGTACTAAGTAGATCTTCTTTTGAGAATTCTGTTTCCCAAAGGGCCTGATCTGGCCCGTCTCTTTGGTCGTATTCTGGCCTTTCGTCTTCTGATAGAGCAGGAAGGCTTATTACTTCCCATTGGTCGGCTGTTGGATCGTTCTTAGCTAATTCAAGTAATTTACCTGTCAGGTCTTCTTCGTGCCAACGAGTGGCTATCAATAGTATAGAAGCGTCTTTTTGTCTACGGGTTCTGAAAGTAGAAGTGTACCATTCGTAAACTTTTTGTCTAATTGTTGGGCTCTCTGAGTCCGCTCGACTACGAAAAGGATCGTCGACAATTAAAAAATTTCCACCCATTCCGGTTATGCTCCCCCCTACTCCTGCCGAACGATAAACCCCTTTATGATTAACGACTTCAAAAATATCTGAATTCCGTAGATAGCTCTCTTGTGATGTAGTTCTAACATTGGTAATATTTAACGTAGTGTCTGGAAAAAGCTCTGAATATTCTGGACTACTGATGATCCGCTGGATATCACGATTGATAAGAGAAGCCAGATCAGACGCATAAGAGCAAGCTATTATTTTAGCATCCGGATTTCTACCTAAAAGATAAGCAGGGAAACGCTTTGATACTATCTCAGTCTTTCCGTGTCTCGGAGGAGCAGCGATAATCAAACGCCTGTTCTTACCTTCTAAAAACTCATCTAATTTTTGACAAATTAGTTTATGATGCCAGTTTTCCCTATATTCTGGCATTGTAAAACGAGTGAAATCAAGAAGGTTAGTCCGGGCCTTCCTTATTTCCTTCTCCCTTTCGTTTTTCTTATATCTCTGAAGTGTTTGATATAAGTCCAGCTTCGATGAGTTTTTTACGGTCATCTTCTATGGCCTGGTCTAGCTCTTCATCTGTCATTTCCGAAGGATCTTTTTCTTTAGAATGTTTTAAATTGGCATCCATCTCTACCTTTTGTTTTATGAAGCCTTGAAGATCAGCAATAAACTTAGACCACTCCAAAACAGTACTCCTATCGCCTGCGACTCCGTCTATCTTTTCTTCAATTGCTTTATAAGCAATTCTTAAAAGTCCTTCCCTTGTAGCTTTTTCATTAGCCAGGATTAGCCTGCTGACTTCTGCTTGAAAAATAGGATGCTGCCGCCATTCCCAGAAGGTAACATAATGTACCCCAATGTCCAAAGCTATTTCTTCATATTTTTTTCTGCCTTCTGCTATCAATAATGCTGCTCTTTTTCTCTGTCCAGTCCATTTAAAAACATTGGGATTTATAGCCCTTTTCTCTTTATTTTGTTTTTTCTTTTTTTTCTGGACTGCCATAATAACCACTTATATTAACTATTTAAATAAATGAAAATCAATTATCCTCGCCTAGAATTACATATCTCCTCTTCCCAGGAATGAAAGCATCGTCCATACTATCGCCATAAACTTTCAGCCTTTGTTTTTCATAGAGGATATACCAAGCTCTGTTAAGTCCTCCTGGGCGAAGGTTCCTTAAGACTGTTTTAAGGACTTGTCCTTGTTTGTTTGTGATTTGGATTTTTACCGGGATTTTGGGAGCTGATGTTATTGACATTTGATTACCTCGTTCTAGGCAAATCCAGGATTTTTGCAATCTCTCTTTTCCATTCAATTTCTTGTTCTGGTGTATGTCTCCAGCTTAATTTTATTGTATAATCTCTGATTTTATCAGCAATTTCCCAAGATAAATCATGTTTATAAAGTAAATGATGCATTATTTTCTTTTTAAACCTTTGATGGCACATTGGGCATTCTTCTTCACACATTGTCTATTCCTCCCTCTTCCTCGCTTCCTCAAACCTCTTCATTAACCAATTTTGAAGATTTTCAGGCTGATTAAATCCTTTTTTACAATGTCTACAAAAATATCTATTTATTTTATAATTTCGTACTCGTTTCCAGTATCTACCTGAGCCACATAAAGGACAGACTAAAATATGTTCGTTTTTTACTCCTGGATAGGTTAATCCGCCATTTTTAGCCATGATTTCACATTTCCTTGAGGTTTACTGGGCCTGCTGTAGTGTATATCCTTATTTATTAACTTTAAAAATAACAAAATCTCCTTTTGGATAGCAGTACCCACCATGATATCTACCGGATTCATTTTCAAAACCAGATGGTAGATGAGATTCAGAACACCTATGAGTGCAGCAATCACAAGCTATACGTTCTTCAACATATCTACTGACTCCCATGTCATACCAATTACCAGGGATGTAATAACCTTCTATTCCTGTTATTGGACATGTACCAAATATTTTTTTCATATTATTCCTCTTGTTGTTTGGATTCTTATATCAAGCGAGTGCTCTTTCCATTCTGTATTTTGCATCATAGTAGTCTTCTAAAACAAGAATTTCTCCCCATATAGGGCATTGTTTTTTATCTGGGATTTTCCCATCACAAATAATATCAAATTTAAGGCATTTTTTCAATGAATTATTTGATAATTTACATCCATTTTCCATTTATTTTCAGTCTCCTGTTATTTATTTGGTATTTTTTACTAGTATTATACTATGAAATATTGTTTTAGACAGTTAAAATAGCGAAAAATCGATATCTATCTAATTAAAGTATTTTTTAATATTACTAGCTAGTACTAGTAAAAATTCCTCAATAATTAGATAATATCTATTTTTCCACTCGAAACCTAGGTTATTAACTTATAATACCCTCTTTCTGGCCTTAGTAAATCGCCAGCTTCCGCCATCTTTCTAATTATTTCTTCAGCTCCGTTTATTTTCTTTTCACTGCATCTTTCTAAAATATCTTCATATCTTGCACTCCTATTTTTAGAAAATTCGCTTTCAGATAAATCTCGAATTATTTTACAAATATCTCTAATCTTTTTAGATTGGCTATTCGATTTACCAGCCGCGATAATATCCGCATCCATTAGACCGGTTTCAGGATCTACCCCCACTTCTTTTAAATTTCTCAATAACAATTCAACAGCGTTCTTTGCATCCTCCTCTGTAATTGTTTCTGATAATCTCATCCTCGCATGAGCTGTAGCAAGCCTGAAAGCAGCTTCCAGAGTTCTAGCAGTAATAGGCACAGTATCGCTTTTTCCCTCGGTTGACAATCTAGTTTTTACAAAAAAATCAATAATCATTTCTTCAGATTCGTCAGTCAATTCAGGGAAAACATTAGTCCTCGCATAAGCAATGCACTTCCTAAAATGTTCTAAATCCATTTTGGGTTCAGTTGTAGTATTATTTCCTCTAAGAGTCTGTAAAATATGCTTTGCAAGTTTTCTATCAAATGTTTGATTTGGTTTATCTTTTAAAACAAAAAGCAGATCCATTCTTGAGATAAACGCATCTCCATGAGCTACCTGCTCATAAATAGGAGCATAATTGTCATACCTTCCATATTTAGGGTTTGCAGCCCCTAAAAAAGCCGTCCTGGTCCACAAATCAGCTTTAACCGCTTTCTGAATATGTACCATCTGTTGTTCTAAAGCTTCATGGATAGAACCCAGAGTTTCAGCTTTCATCTTTTCAACTTCGTCAGCACAACAGATCCCACCATCCGCAAGAGTTAGGGCCCCCGGCTGAATCCACCATTTACCGTCTAACTCGTCTTTAACTGCTGCGCCTGTTAAACCTGCCGCGCTTGTTGACTTTCCAGAAAAGGAGATTGCTCTTGGAGCAAAATTTGCAACAAATTCTAACAATTGACTTTTCGCAACCCCTGGATCTCCTACCATGAGGATATGTATATCTCCTCTTTTCCTGGTCCCATCTGGCATTATTACAGGTCTTCCACCAAAAAGCTGTAAGGCTATACCCAATTTTACATCTTCGAGTCCAAAAATTGAAGGAGCTATAGAACCTAAAATATAATCTTTTAAAATCCCTCTTCTTGAAAGATCTTTATAATATTCTATATCATCTTGCTGGATTTCCATATTTTCATAATCAGCATCCGATTTCTCAATAGAATTAGCAACAAAAATAAACTCAAGAAACTTTAATTTTCCATCTTTGTTAGTCTTGGGCCTCCCCTTCAAAACCCCAGTAATAACAAGCTTATCACCTGCATTTACTATACCCGCGATTTCATCTGAGCAGGAAACATTAAGGAATTCCGGTTGTTTTCCTCGAAGAGTTTCTAAAGGCTCCTGAATCTTAAGATATTGATGGTTATAAGTTACAGCCCCCTCTTTTACTCGTTTAAATGGCCCCTTCTTCCCACACGAATCATTCTCACACCCAGCAAAAGGTTCTAAAAGTGTGTCAGAATCCTTTGCTTGATCAACTATCGTGATATATCCACATCTCTGACAAAGAAAAGCAGCCTTCTCAAAAGCTGGCCGGACTTCAGAAGCTTTGCTAACGATACACCGAATAGCAAGAAAAGTATCCATATGAATATCCCTTAATTTCGAAATCCCCACTTCTAAATCAGACGGAAGCCCGAAAACCCTTATTCTGATATCTGGTAATTTATGGACCGCGAAATCTAATTCTGATATCGCATCAGTAGCCGCTTGAAGCCATTCATCGGGATTATTCAATAAAAAATCAGATACTTCTTTATCAAAAGTTTCAATGTGTCTAAATTCAACCCATAAACATTTTTCATCGGGATATATGGCACTAAGATAATTTAAATCATCCCAATATCGTTTTGGAGTCAACTCTTTATGATTTTTACCTTTATTAACATAATATTGAGGCCCAAAAAATCGTTTAAGTTTTTCCTCAATGGCTTCTAGTGGCATAAAATTACCTCATTAGAAAAGCTCTTGCGTCTTCTTCAGTGGGCCGGTAATGTTTGTCTTGCAAAAATACTTCGATTTGGGCCGGTTCTACGCCAGATAGTTTTGAAATAATTGAAAAATGCTCATGGGTCATTTTCTTTTTAAAGATACCACATAGTCTAAGCATTTCAGAAATCGCAGCCTCTTTTGATTTATCGGTTTTCTGCTGAACTATTGAAGCGATTTCTTCAGCTTCTTCCAGTTCTTTAATTCTGGCATCTATTACAGCAAGCTCAGCGTCGATTTTCATTCTCTCAGCTAATTTTTCTTCTCTTTGAAATTTCAATTTTGGGAGGTCTGATTTAAAAAAAGCTATTGCGTTTATAGCTGCATTCCTGAAAACATCCTGACGCGGAATTGGTAAATTATCCAATTCGTCCCATATATTATCTTCGATATATAAAACGTGTTGAGGACCAGTAGTTTTCTTTTTTGGACGGCCACGCCTTTTAGCTTCGGAGTCTATAATCATCTACCTCTTTACATTCATTGTTACTCAGTACTTACTACTAAGTATTAAGTTAAATACTTTTTCCTCAGTACTGATATATAAGGAAACTAATAAATAGTAGAAAAAATAATGTAAAATCATGCCTGAACAAAAATATACAGATGAGAAGATTTTAGACGCTTTAAGAAAGTGCCTAGAAGATCCTAAAATACACTCATCGTTAGTAGCCGAAGAGCTTGGAGCTACACAGGAATACATCAAGAACAGACTTAAGAAAATTATGACAGAACCAGATTCACCAATAGAGGGAGAACTTATAGGGAATGCATGGTGTTTTAAATTTAAGAAGGTTGAGTAATTCACTCCCCTCCCTCCTGTAACCTATCAGCTATTCTCTGCCCTTCTGGAGTCAATTCTATCAAAACTATCTTACCTTCTCTTTCTTTGTTCACAAGCCCAAAAGCCTCTAATCTACGGATTGAACTCTTAACATACCCTATTGTGATTTTTGAGGTTTTTACAATCTCCTCGATGTATGTCTTCTTCTGAGCTATGATTTGTAGGACTTCTACATCTTTTTTTATATTTTTGATATTATCGGGGTAGAAAAGAGGATGATTAATCAAGCTGCTTGCCTCCCTCTCTTCTTAAATATCCCAATCTCTGCCCCTACCTTAGAAACATATGATTTGTGACAGCCTATCTCATCTGCTATCTCTCTGTAACTCTTTTCTTGAGCTCCGATAAGGCCCTGAATTTCCTTCTTATCGAAGCGTGGGGGTCTGCCAGGACGTTTGATTCTATAGCGGCCTTGCATCATGCGCCCAGCATTCGCAATCATTGAGTACCCTCTAAGAGATTGATAATTTCAGTCGTAAACTCACAAGGATTAGCCTGTAAAAACTCTAAAAATCGTTCTCTATCCGCACCTTCAAGGGGAATATTATAGGCCGTTGTAACTGTATTTTTACAAATAATTTTATAAAGATCTTGTTTTAATGCTTCGTCCTTTGAATTTTTTTTGAAATTCATGGCTATTCCAAGAGGGAGGAGAAGGAGAGTCAAACCGACTCCCCCAGAAAAGCTTCTAATGTTGGCGCCCTGAACCGAGGCTTAAAATTAGAAACGTAAAGCTCATTAGCATCGTGAGTTCCTACGGATCCCATTGAATATTTGACTGTAAGAGGCTCGAGGTAAGCCCA
Source organism: Methanosarcina sp. (assembly GCA_024280975.1). Taxonomy (GTDB): domain Archaea; phylum Halobacteriota; class Methanosarcinia; order Methanosarcinales; family Methanosarcinaceae; genus Methanosarcina. The sequence goes on along the minus strand of JAMXLQ010000111.1, from coordinate 5,363 downwards.
AGAAAAGATATCCCTGTATTCCGGCCTATCAGCCATGGTCATAAGCCATGTATGAGAACAAGACTGCAGTTCTTCTGACAATCTATTGAGATCGAAATTCTTATGAAAGGATCCGTTCTTGCCGTAAAAATTGTCAGCACTATCCAAGTGCCAAGGGGGATCCAAGAAAAGAAATACTTTTTCTCCCGGATCCCTAAGCAGAGTTGAATAATCATTGTTTGTGATTTTTACGTGCTGCAGGATATCCTCACAAGCAGCAACCCGGTTAATCAGTTCCTCGGTGAACTTTCTTTGATATTTATAGACAGAATAACTTTTAGTTTCTGTATGCTGCCTGGAAACTCCTATTCCATAGAAGGTTATTCGATTCAAAACAAAAAATCGCAGGGCTTTATTATAACCAGTTTCCGGAAGATTCATGACATAATTAAGAAGCTCTTTTCCGTCCCCATACATCGATTTTAATTTTAGAATATCCTTAGTTATTCTGGATCCAAACGATTTAGACCAGATATAGAAGTTCGTCAGATCAGGATTTAAGTCATTAATCCAGTATTTTTTGTTTCCGGAAAGATCCATATTCCGAAGTTTAAAGAAAACATGCCCTGCACCCACAAACGGTTCTCTGTATTCCTGAAACTCGGGGATCCTGGGAATTATCTCAGGTAGGGACCGGAACTTTCCACCCGGCCAAGTAAGGGGAGAGATAGGAACGTATTTCATCTTAAGCCCCCCAAAGACCATGTTTTCTTCTAAGTTTGTTTAACAATCTTCCAGAAGTCTGTTTTTCCCTGATAATCTGGCTTACAGACATAGTTTTAAGGCACTCTACGAGCTCAAGCTCTCTTTCAGGTGATGTGCTATTAGATTGCATCAGGTCACCACCTGGACCTTCTTAGCTTCCCTTTCACAAGCTCCAGAACAATATTCTTTCTCAGGAAAAGGAGTTCTAAACTTCTTTTTACAAGCCGGGTTCTGGCATGCATTGACGTAAAAACCGGACATTTTAGGCCACCCCCTTCAAAACAGCAGGCCAACTAAACGTTTTTTCTCCCTCAAAATGTTCAGGACAGATGCGAACTGCAGGAATTACAGCATGTTTGATAAATCTTCTACCGTGATACACTCCTATTGCATAATTCCCCCCGTTCTCAAGTAAAAAATCATGCTGCCAGCCTTTAAAATGCAGTTGTCCAGCTCTTCTTTTTCCAGTATCTGATCTGGGAATACTTTCTAAACATCCTTTGATTTCGATAGGAAGACCCTGGTAAACCCCGTCCACTTCTTCATGAGTTAATTTAAGCCCTGGCAAAAGCTTAACGAAAATCCTCTCGCACATTTTCCCGTTTCTGTCTGATCGTGCCTGAGGAGATAGTTTTTTATTTTGCAATTAGTACCCACCTCCTCAGTGAAAAACAAGAAGAATCTACAGAAAGTCTAATTCTCTGCCTCATCTTTGCATCACCCCAGAAACAAGAAGGACAAAGAGCGTGAGGATTCCGAGAACAAGGAGTAAATTAAATTGATTGGAGTTCATTTGAGACCCTCCGATAAATCCCACAGTGCCTCTTATGTGTGAACTTATTACATGTTTTTGAATTCTCACGGTACTTAGCGCATTTGTCTTTGAATTTACAGACGGGGGAAAGGAGAGATTTGAGGAAGTTCACTTCAACCAATCCCCCTCAAAATAAATTACATCCCAATCTTGAGCCTGCCAATCCGGACCGTGAACTCGAGTAAACCATTCGTTAGCCTCTGCAAAAGAAGAGAATCCATCAAGATTCGCCCACCACTCTTTTATGTCATCTCTCCAATTTTCAATCAAGGACGTGGTTTCTCTTAGTTTTGCTACCCTTATTACTTTAGCAGTTCCAAAAAAGTTAGTTTGTTGAGCACAATCTTCCCCAAGGAAAACGCCTTTTCGGTTTTGGACAGAACAAATACACTTTTCGAAAATACAATTTTCACAGGTCTTAGCCATTCTTAACTTGAAATAGACATGTAAAGTATCCCCGACTTTTATGGGGTTCTTTCGAGGCTTCCTGGTAGTCTGTGCCTTTTCTCCTGAAATAATCAAAGGAACGTGCTTAGGATCTGAAAAAGAAAGGAGAACCATTAGAGAACCGCCCCCAGATGCTCTAAAACTTCCTCACTGGAAACACCTTCACAGTCCTGATAATTCTGAATCTCCTGAATAATTTTCCAAAACTGTTTTATCTTACAAGTTGACGGAGCCTTCCCCATAACTGATAGATCAGTCCGGAACCTCACTACGCAGAAAGTCAGAGGAGCCATTAAAAAGATCTTGCTTCCAAATTCTGCAACTAATATACCCCCGTCGTCGTGTTCGGTGTCTTGAGTTGCAGAACTCGCTAAGTAGAGATTGCAGCCAGGAAGATTTTCAACGAGCTCAAAATACTCAGGTCTGAAGTAGGATTTCTTACCGGCTTCACTTTCGAGGAGCCAGTCAAGCTCTACTCCATCATTTGAGGAAACAAAGCACCGTTTTTTAGAAGTTACAGGAGATTTATATTTTAGAATTGTCTGTGTTTTCTCTCTCAGAAGGTCGATAGAGTCATAAATTTCTACAGTTTCGTCAAAGTTTCTTAGGAGACCAGGCTTTACTTCTCGGAATTCCTGCATTAGATTACCCCCTTGAAAATTCCGTCCAAATTCTCAGGACATGCCTCCGCGAACAATTGCCACATTCCAAGCTGACTATCAAGCTCTACAGCTTCATGAAACTGGACTTCTGGACTCATCAAAAGAAGGTAGTTTATGAGCTTTCTGGAGGAAAAATTAAATGAAGGATAAGGAGTTATTACTCCTCGAATAAAGTTCTGGCTTCCAGAGCTTGCAGGCGAGGACAGCAGGGCTTTATTCATTTGACATCCCCTCTTCTTTTGAAAAATAAAGGTTACACGCTTCCAGAATTTTACCAGCGTCTTTGCAATCTCTTCCGCAATCGACGCAGGAGAAGCCTATTATCGGTTCTGATTCAGCAGATGAAAGGATAGAAGGCATTATTGAATCACCTTCATTCCATCAGCAGTAACCGATATAGTGAAAAGTGGATATCCTTGCCCATAATCCCTTGACCTGAAAGTCTTAACTACGACCTTTGTTTCTTTCTCGTCCTTGCTAACAAAAAAGGTGTTCAAAAGTTCCTTATAGAAAAATTCGGACTTGTCCCCAAAAGACCGCCTAACGGTTTTAGGATCTTTGTTCATGTCAGATTCAGGCTGATTGATTACAATAACCAGAGACTTATTTTTATTAGCGTAACTTTTCAGATATTTAGAAACTAAAATCATTCTCTGAAGGGTAAGACCCTGGTCTTTTTGGTTACCTTCACAGAAAACACTTAACATAGGAAGACCAAGAGAATCAATTACTAGAAGGTCTACTCTTTGAATTTTCTTGATAAAATCGTGAAGGGCTATCAGGTCATTTATGGTCCTGAACTCCCCTGTCTGGTTGGAAGGAGTGTAAGGGGTATAGATTACACCTGCGCTTTTCATTGCGGTTTTCTTTTTCCTAGAAATGTTCTTCTCTGTATCCAGGTAATAAACTGACTTGCCTTCTTTCCTAGCTTCGAGAGCTGCTTGGATAGCTATGCTTGTTTTGCAGGTTCCGGTTTTCCCGAAGAATTGAACAAGGTCGTCTTCTACCAGGTCATAGATGATATCGAGTAGTTTGACCTCTCCTTTCTTCGGAGTTGGCGCAGTCTCAAGCTTGTCTTCGGGCTGTGAGTAATAGCTTTGCTCTGTTTGTGCAGGTTTTTGAAAATTGTTTTTTTGAGGAGGCTTTTCTTGTTCGTTCCGAGCTTGAGAGGCTTCGAAATCATCAAGGAGTTTCTTATTTTCCTCTCTGGCAAGTCTGGCCTTCTCTTCCTGCTCTTTCTTCTGATTCTCGATTACAAGAGCTTCCATATACTTCTCTTCGTCTGTAAGCTCTCTTTTCTGGGGCTTCTCTTCCGGGGTTGAATCAGTACAATTGGGAACGTTTGACAGATCAAAACCAGACTGAGAAAGATTATCAAGAGAAGTGTTTTTAGGTGGCTCTTTTTTCTCACTTTCTCGGTCTTCAATGTCCTTCCAGACTCCCACAACATCAAGCCGGGTAGTCTTCATTAATTCTGTCAGAGCAAGCACAGGAATATCTTGCTTTTCTTTTTTACTTCTAAAATTCCATTCCTTGACAGGTTTATCAGTATTGATATGGAGTTCGGCATCGATACCTACAGGAAGCATTGCGTGAGTATTGTCGTAGATTACAAGTTGTCCGAATTGGGTTTTTAGCTCTTCGAGCTTCTCTCGGGAGGTCATGCACTGACCTCCTTAGCAGCTGCTCTCTTTCTCCTCTCTTCTCGGAAAGCTTCGTTTTCATCTTCGATGATTAGAGGTTTGTTACTACTGGAAACACCGACAGTAAGCTTTTTTTCCTCTGTTTTCTTCGCTATCTTTTGCAAGCTCTCTTTTTTCTCTTCGTCTTTGACAGCTTCCTCTATGATCTCCTGACATTCTGTACACCGGGGGGAATCGTCTTCGGGATAAACCCACATCTCAAGACCACAGTCAAGACAGAATCCCTCCTTTACAGGCTTATCTACCGGGAATCCAAAACATGTATCCTCAACTATAGCCGGGTCTTTCTGCTCTACAAAGTCGTCAAGCTTCTTCTGAGGGTCAATTATCTTGACTTCGAGGATTTTGTCAAAAATTAGTGGGATTCTGCCTCTCATATCCCTTTCAGTTTCGGATTCAAGGGTTAAAGTGGCGGAAAAGCCTTCTATTGTACCTGTAAAAGTAGCGGTGAACTTAGGTTCCTTGCCTGCCTTATCTACAGTGGCCTTCTTTTCGAGTTGCATTCCGCTCATTTAGTTCCCCCCGAACCTATCTTTTAGCCTCTGATCGGCAGCAATTACCATATCAATACATTCTGCCAGAGTATCAGCATGAGCGGCTATCTCCCAAGTGTACCCCTTTGAATTCCTCGTAAGAGTAATTTTTTCCTGGCTCGTGTTCTTGATAATCTGCTCAAATGGTTTTTGTTCAGTGTTCTGTTCTACTTGATTTGCTTTGAAATTTTGAATGGCGGTTCCTTCTTCAGCAAGTGCCAAATTCATCACGTTTGAAGCACCGCTAAAATCCGATATTGTCTTATTTTCCGATTCCAATATATTCACCTTTTTAATTTTTTAAGAAGCAATTAATAAGACACTGCTTCTTATCGGCACTTCAAAACAGGAAAGATCAGACAAAAATCCGGGTGAAACCTGTTAAGAAGGAATTCCGAGAAGGGTATCTTTATTTTGGCCCAGAACACTATTTTCCAGGTTAGTGTTCTGGGGTAGGGGT
>JAMXLQ010000110.1 GCA_024280975.1 Methanosarcina sp. | reverse complement strand
GATCCTCTACAGGGTTATTATCATTAGGGCACCATTTTACCGGATGGGAGCCTTTAACAATCAGGTCCTTTTCCCCAAGCCGGATATACTGCCACTCAATGAATTTTTTATATGTCGGGTCAGTCGTTGTAAATTTGCGTCTCCAGTCAATGGAGTACCCGATCATTCGCATAGCTTTCTCAGCTTCACGCTTGAAGTAATCAACAATCTTTTCCGGGGTATCGAGGGTTGGCAGGATATCTCCAGGAATTCCATGGAGGCGTTCATAGACGTCCATGGTCTGAGGATCTCGGTTTGCAATCAGTTCAGCAAGCCCAACAATTGGTGTGCCTGTCACATGAAAGCCCATAGGATAAAGCACATTGTACCCGAGCATCCGTTTGTGCCTTGCAACAACATCACCTATGGTAAAAGTCCGGGTATGTCCTGCATGCAGGTTCCCGTTCAGGTAGGGGTAGGGGATAGTTATGAAAAATTTTTCTCGCTTATCGGGCTCAGCCTGGAAAATTTGGCTCTCGTTCCACTTTTTCTGCCATTTCTTTTCGATCTCGTGAGGCTTATAATCCTGCTCCATTCGTGTTCACGCCCATCGATTATTCCTATATGAAAAAACTTGATTCAGTTGAAAAGATTTGATACAACCGTAAAAGTAAATAACAGTAAACAGTTTCTGGTAGCTGTAAACCATCTAAAGAAACCTTGAAGGATTGAAGGAGCCGGATTTCGGCTAAATCAACCTTTTGACTGTTATCCGTTTTTCAGGTTTTATTCTGCCTTTCCGAAGATAGCTTCTCGGATGGCCTCTATGCTGGCATCCACAACAGTCGGCTCTTCGCAGACATCAATTACAGTCTGTGGGTCTTTAAGCAAGTGTCCTGTGGTGATACAGACAACAGTTTCATCTCTACCTATAACGCCCATATCAACCAGTTTCTTAAGTCCTGCAACCGAGGCTGCGCTTGCAGGTTCGACACCTATACCTTCAAGCCTTGCAAGGTCTTTCTGAGCTGCAAGGATTTCTTCATCAGTGACAGATTCTGCAGTCCCACCGGATTCCCGGATGGCATTCAGGGCTTTTTTCGCGTTAACAGGATTTCCTATCCGGATTGCTGTTGCAACGGTTTCAGGTTTTTCTTCCGATGTGATTTCAGGAGCCCCACTTTTTATGGCTTTTACAATAGGACAGGAACCTTCGGCCTGAATCCCGGTCATTTTCGGGAGTGAATCCGTTATGCCGAGCTTCTTAAATTCCCTGAAGCCTTTATATATAGCTGTAATATTTCCTGCATTTCCTACGGGCAGGACAATTCTGTCAGGTACCTTGAAGCCGAGTTGGTCTGCAATCTCAAAACCGATAGTCTTCTGGCCTTCCAGCCTGTAGGGGTTGATTGAGTTTAAGAGATAAATTTTTTCCTGGGAGCAGAGAGTACGTACAAGGGCAAGTGCGTCGTCAAAATTTCCTCGGATACTGAGAACTTTTGCCCCGTGCATGAGGGCCTGAGCCACTTTTCCAAGAGCTACTTTTCCGGCAGGCAAAAGTACGATCACAGGAATTCCGGCTTTTGCCCCATAGATTGCGAGGGCTGCAGAGGTGTTTCCTGTAGACGCACAGGCAACGGTGCTCATACCCAGTTCAAGTGCTTTCGTAACCCCTACAGTCATTCCCCTATCTTTAAAAGAGCCTGTTGGGTTCATACCTTCGTGCTTTACATAAAGTTCTTTAATCCCTATTTTCTCAGCTAGACGGTCGCATTTATAGAGAGGAGTCCCACCTTCCCTGATAGTTACAGGCTCTCTTTCTATAGGAAGAAGTTTTGCATACTTCCAGACCGAAGGGCATTCGGTCTTCAGTTTTTCCATGTCAATTTTGATTGAGGAGTAGTCATAAATAACGTCAAGCAGCCCATTACATTTGCTGCATGTATAGATTACTTCATCTTTGGAATACTCTGCACCGCATTCGATACATTTGAGATGATACATTAAATTTCTCCTATGTCTGATAATTTTGAATTATTAGGGTTCCGGGTTTATGTTACGCCCTTCTCAGGTTAGCATAACTGAGATTTAAGTCAGCATATCTGGATTTCGGATTAGTATAATATTAGAGTTTAATAATATTTTGTATCCTTAATACTCTACTTGCTTTTAAATTATACTGTTTTTAGCTTTATTTGTCTCTATAAAAAAATAGCTTTGAGAATAGAAAACCAAAATTTAACATGGGTTATGGTTTTAACAGTCAAAAAATGTATGTTTAAACTCATTTTTTCTCAATAATTTCTTCCATATATATCTGTATATAGTGAGTATAAAATCAAAGCAAAATTAATGCTAGTAGTACAAAATTAACGTTAGCAGAATAAAACTAAATTAATGTGAACAGAAAACTAAAAAGACAGGCCAAATCTTATTGTGATTTTTCCCTAAGATTTTAAATATTTTTTCTTTAGTCAAACTGGTATTCTTTTACTTCCTTACTCAGGAAATAACCAAGAATTGTCCTGATCAGTACAACTGTACCCAGTACTGTGAGATCCTGTATATTTTGGTTTCTCAGAGTTCCAAGGATAGCAACTACGATATAAAACTCAAGTCCAAAGAGTATTTTATTCGTAAGTTCTTCTCTTATTTTTTCGAGATTTTGGGTCCTTTTTAAAACTTCAGAGAGAAAAATCTGAATTGTTGCCCTTAATCCTCCATAAATAATAATAGTCGTTCCTATTGCCTCGAAAATCCATTCGAAATACAGCAGGAAATTCTCAAACAATTCAGATATCACCTTTTACCACTTCCAAGCAAGTACATACTGGAATTCATTTAGACTTCAGTCAAACTGGTATTCTTTGACTTCTTTACTCAGGAAGTAACCAAGAACTGTCCTAATAACTACAATAGCTCCAACAAGTATCAGATCATTTACCGTAGGGTTTCTTACCGTTCCGAGTATATCGCCAACTATTAACAGTTCAAGAGTGAAGAGTATTTTATTTGTAAATTCTCTCCTTATGTATTCATACTTGTAAGGTTTTTTGAAAGCTTCCAAGAGTAAAATTTTGCCTGCAGCTTTTAACCCAGCATATACTATCAAAAGTGAACTCACAACCTCGAAGAATCTCATGAAAAACTCCAAAATCGTGCTAGTAAACTCCAGATCCATTATTTACCATTCCAAAACAGTCTTATCCTTAAAATAAAGAAAAGAGGGTATTCTATACCCCGGATTAAACGTTTTGTATTATCAACAAACCGGAAGCAAATTGGAAGTTTAAGAACTCTCACTCCCTATCTTGCTATTTGTTTCATTGAGAGCTTCACGCATGATACCTGCAAGTTTTGTGGCATCTCCTGTAGCCCAGCAATGTACATAGAATAGCCGTGGTTGCTCGGTTATCATATGGCTGTGAAGGGCTGTAACTTCCATGCCATTAGCTGTCAGCGTCCGTACCACAGGCTCCACTTCATTTTCTTTCAATACAAATTCGCCGATAACTGCTGCCTTACCATTGCCAAGAGGCTGGAAACTTATCATGGTTGATACATCCATAACTGGAGACAGTGTATAGCCGTTCATCTGTACTTTATCAACTCTGGGTATGTCGTAATTATAATCTCCTTCCTCAGCAGAGCCTTTATATCCAATAATTAGATCGAGTTCGGTGGTATTAATTCCCTTGCTTTGGAACGTCTCACTTTCGCTGGCAGACGAACCTCCATTAACATAATCGGTGATATTGCATATCTTCTTAGCCATGTCTACAGGATCGCCATAACCGTATATGTGTATCCACATTATATGTGGTGACGTGCGGAGTAGGTGATTGTGTATCGCAGTTGCTTGCAATCCTGAATGGAGAATCATTATGGATACGTTATTCACTTCTTCTTCCGTAACCCCGATTTCACCGACCATCATTGCCTTATCTCCAGCTCTCATGAAATCGAAATCATGAGAGCGTTCAGAGGCCTGATTCAGTTTTATGCCATCAAGTGTTACATTCAACGTCATTGGTATTGTAAACTTTATGGCGCCGTCTGGGCTGACCTCACCTTTTTCACCCATAGCCTTTTCCACAGGCTTCCAATATTCAGAGGCATTTGCATTCTCGCTATCAGTATTTTTTGCGGAGACTATCCCAACTATCGTCACAAGCAATAATAAAATGACTAGTATATTGCCAAATTTAATAAATTTTCCACTCATTTTATACACCCCCCTTTGACACTACTGGAGTAGTTATGCATATATATCGAATAACAAATATATAATCTAGACTGCATAATATTTGTGTATATTTTACTACATATACAAATATTTTAAACTCAAAAATGATCTTTAAAGTGTTAATCATCGGCTTACAGTAATAGTATCTCTCTGATCTTTCTAAAACAACAATACACTCTCTAAACTCAATCTCTCGCGACTCACAACAAAAAGACCCGGACAGAGAGATACAACTTGATATGTTCAAGTAAGGAAAACAAGACTACCGTACATAAACTTGCTATACGAACTTCATGGCACCATAAAACAAACTTTGTGATACCATAAAGTTACGTCTTCCTAAGTGTAAAATAACGTTTGAATATCAGTCTAATCGCCGGGAAAAAACGGAGAATTTGGTCGCGGGGTGAGTTATTGAAAATCATATGCAAAAGGGTCTCTTTTCATTTTTTCACAATACGAGAAATATACTCTTTTTTAGGATTAATCAATAACCCACGGATAAGATCGAGAATTTAACTAAATTACTTTGTTCTTAATGAAGCTAAATATATTAATCAATTATTTGGAATAGTTCTATAATATCCATACATTTTCTCGAATATTTTAACTTTTGTTCATTATCCATTTACATGCTTATTCTGAGATTTTTGCAACGGAATCTAATGTACATACTCTGTATATCATTTTTAAAATCAGGAGGTAGTAGGTAACGAATCATAGACGCATTATGCCTTATTATCCAATCATAACATATTAACCTAGTCTCTCCACATCCCCAGCTCAAATTCCTTATCCAAAGATTCATGTGTATATATTTTCCCTTATTAATAAAAACACATCGAAAAAAAAAAATCGTTCGACGCTAAAATTTTCGGTGCGCTTGAAGATTATCAAAGATTAACTAGTTATGTGTTTAGTACATACTCTTTTTGCAAAAACGGTTGTTAAAA
>JAMXLQ010000109.1 GCA_024280975.1 Methanosarcina sp. | reverse complement strand
GCCGAATTCAAGGAGGTCGCCGAGGGCCTGCTTCCTGGAAAGCCTGATGCTTTTGAACTTAATGTGAGCTGTCCGCATGCAGAAGGGTATGGGGCTGCCGTTGGCTCTAACCCATGCCTTGTAGAGGCAATCACAGCCGCAGTAAAAGATGTAGTGAATGTGCCTGTATGGGTTAAGCTTACCCCTAATGTTTCTGATATTACGTGCATAGGAAATGCGGCTGAATCAGGGGGCGCGGATGCGGTTGTTGCAATTAATACCTTAAAAGGGATGGTTATAGATATCGAGTCCGGGTATCCTGTTCTTGGAAACCGCTCAGGTGGGCTTTCAGGAAAGGCTGTAAAACCTGTAGCTGTCAAATGTGTTTATGATCTCTATACGGCCCTGGAGATTCCTGTAATAGGGGTAGGAGGAGTGTCCTCCTGGCAGGATGCTGTAGAAATGATGATGGCGGGGGCTGCGGCTGTCCAGGTTGGATCCGCTGTGTATGACAGGCTTGATATATTCTCCGAAATCAGTAGAGGTATTGAAGCTTTCCTGCAGAGGAAAGGTTATTCGGATGTAAAAGAATTAATAGGGCTTTCACACGAGATGGTCTGATGCTTCCTCTTAACGCTATAATTGTACGGATAAATGAAGAGTCTCCTTCGATCAGGACTTTCTTCTTTGATCTTCAGTTTGAGACTATGAAGCCCGGCGAGTTTGTAATGGTCTGGGTAAGGGGCGTGGACGAGGTGCCAATGGGCCTCTCGAGTAAGAATTCCATAACTGTCCAGAAAGTCGGGGAGGCAACTTCAAAGCTTTTTGAGTTGAAAGAAGGTGATTCTTTCGGACTCAGAGGGCCTTTCGGAAGGGGTTTTTCTCTGCCTTCAAAGGAAGAAAAAATTCTGGTTATTGCAGGTGGGGTCGGAGCTGCTCCTCTTGCTCCTTATGCCGAGGCAGCCCATACTGCAGGCTCGGAAGTGCATACGGTTCTTGGAGCGCGGAGTGCAGGCGACCTGATTTTTGAAGAGCGCTTTGCAGAAGCAGGAAATGTCTATATTTCCACGGATGACGGGTCAAAAGGGAAAAAAGGTTTTGTAACCGATGTGCTCAGTGACCTCAACCTTTCGGTTTATGACAAAATAGCAGTTTGCGGGCCAGAAATAATGATGGCTTCGGTTTTCAGACTCCTCGAGGACAAAAAGGTCCTTGAAAAATCTGAGTTCAGCCTTCACCGTTATTTCAAGTGTGGTATCGGAGTCTGCGGCGCATGCTGTATAGACAAAGCCGGGCTCAGGGTTTGCAAGGACGGACCTGTGTTTTCAGGTGTGCAGCTCCTTGATTCTGAGCTGGGAAAATATATGCGGGATGCCAGTGGGCGAAGAGTTAAAATTTAAGTTTGGATATATCCTTTTAAAAAATGAAGGAAAGAGGCGTGACCATCCCAAAAAGCAGGAGATGAAAAGATATGATTGGAAGGTTTAGATCTGGAAATGAGATTTTTTATGGAGAAATCGAAAATGGGAGCGTGTACCCAAAAGGAGGGGTTCCCGCAGGGATCTTTGACCTTTCGGAACTTCGTGTCCTTCCGCCTGCATCTCCCTCCAAAATCGTATGTGTTGGCCTTAACTACCGGGATCATGCTGAGGAACTACACATGGAAGTTCCGGAAAACCCTGTTCTCTTTTTAAAGCCTCCCTCAGCTATTATAGGGCATGAAGACAAGATAATTTATCCGGCATCCAGCTCCAGAGTAGAATATGAAGCCGAACTCGCATTCGTTATAGGCAAACGTTGCAAGAATATTTCAGCCTCAAAGGCCGTGGATGTGATTGCGGGCTATACCTGTTTTAACGATGTGACCGCACGGGACCTTCAACAAAAAGATGGGCAGTGGACAAGGGCAAAGAGTTTTGATACCTTTGCAGCTTTCGGGCCTTATCTTGCTTTTCCCGACGAAATTGATATTACGGATGCAAAAATTTCCTGCAGGGTAAATGGGGAAACCAGGCAGGATTCCAACATTTCAAATCTTATTTTTGACATTCCTTACCTTATAGAATTTATTTCCGAGATTATGACCTTGGAAGTGGGAGATGTTATTACGACGGGGACACCGCCTGGTGTTGGAGAACTTCAGCGTGGCGACATTGTGGAAGTTGAGATCCAGGGAATCGGAACACTTAGAAACGAGGTTGTTTGATGCTGCTTGGGAATATTGTAACTGAACTTGACCTTACCGAGCGCCATCTTCTGGTGCTCAAAAAAGTGATTGAAGAAGCTCCTATTGGAATTCTGAAGCTTGCAGAAGTTACCGGAATGCAGAACCATAAAGTGCGTTACTCCCTCAGGGTTCTTGAACAGGCTAACCTTATCAAACCCTCCGCTCAGGGTGCTGTGCCTGGGGATGCGGTTCCGAAATTCCTGGAAAATTTTCAGCGCGAGCTTGAGAAAATCAATGAAAAAGTATCCCGCATCCGGGAAATTGAGGCTTCCATTCCCAAATAAAGGCTTCTGTACTCAGAAAAAGCTTTTCGGAAAGACTTTTTCAGTTTTCTCTGTGAACTCTGGGCTTCGGTGACTTTTTATAACCCTATTTACATGTTTTTTCTCAATCGCAAGCGTTGAGCCGCAACCGTTGAGCCGGTTGATCACGCCGCTGCTAAGGTTTTCGATCAACCCTTTTTTGAAAAGGGTTGCGATCAAGCCTTTTCTCAAAAAGTTTGCGTTGCGCCAGTTGATCACGCTGGATAAGGTTTGGAGATAAGGTTCTCAAACTCAAACCTGTTCAAAAAGGGCTTGCGAATTTACCTAATTCATCTTACACTCTTAATCATTCAATCCAGATTATTTTTGGAGAAGCTTCTATGACCTTAAGTCCTGAAGATATTAAAATAATTGAAAAATTTGCTTATCAAAACGCTGTAAAATACGGAAAAGCCCCCCAACCTAAAGCTGTAATGGGCAAAGTAATGGGGGAGTGCCCTCAACTCAGATCCGACCCCAATGCGGTATCAGAGGCTCTCGAATCTATTATTCCCGAGATTGCAAAAGGTAACCCTGAAGCCTGGGAGGCAAAGCTTTCGAAAATTGCTCCTGAACTTATTGAAGCCCTGAGTGTAAAAAAGGAGCCTGACAAAGGCTTAAAACCCCTTGAGGGGGCAGAAGTTGGCAAGGTTGTAATGCGTTTTGCCCCGAATCCCAACGGGCCGGCGACCCTTGGCAGCGCAAGAGGTATGGTAGTTAATTCCGAATACGTGAAGATGTACGGGGGAAAGTTTGTCCTGCGTTTCGATGATACCGATCCTGATATAAAGAGGCCTATGCTTGAGGCTTATGACTGGTATCTCGATGATTTCAAATGGCTCGGGGTTGTGCCTGATCAGGTTGTCTATGCTTCTGACCATTTCCCTCTCTATTACGATTACGCAAAAAAACTTATCGAGATGGGCAAGGCTTATGTCTGCTTCTGTAAAGGGGAAGATTTCAAGCGGTTTAAGGATGCAAAGCAGTCCTGTCCGCACAGGGAGACCAGTCCTGAGGAAAACCTTATGCACTGGGAGAAGATGCTTGCCGGGGAATATGAAGACCAGCAAGCAGTGCTGAGAATCAAGACCGATATAAAACACAAAGATCCCGCTTTGAGGGATTGGGGAGCCTTCAGGATAAGAAAGATGTCCCATCCTCGCCCTGAAATCGGGAATAAGTACATTGTCTGGCCGCTTCTGGATTTTGCAGGTGCGATCGAAGACCACGAGTTGGGTATGACCCATATCATCCGGGGCAAGGACCTTATAGATAGCGAAAAGCGGCAGGGCTACGTTTACAAATACTTCGGCTGGAAGTATCCGAGAACAACCCATTGGGGCAGGGTCAAGATCCATGAGTTCGGAAAATTCAGCACGAGTACCCTCAGAAAAGCTATCGAAGCAGGAGAATACAGCGGCTGGGATGACCCAAGGCTTCCCACAATCCGGGCAATCCGGCGTCGGGGAATCCAGGCCGAGGCTCTCAAAAAGTTCATGATAGAGATGGGGGTCGGAATGACTGATGTAAGTATAAGCATGGAGTCTCTCTATGCCGAAAACCGTAAAATTGTAGACCCTATTGCAAACCGCTATTTCTTTGTCTGGGATCCTGTAGAACTGGAAATTACAGATGCAGAACCGACAGTTGCTAAGCTTCCTCTTCATCCCACAGATCATGAAAGAGGCTTTAGGGAAATTGCTGTAGGAAATAAGGTACTTGTCTGCACGGAGGATGTCGAAAAGCTGGAAGTGGGCTCTATTATCCGTTTAAAAGATTTCTGCAATATAGAAATCACTTCCCTCTCTCCACTTCAGGCAAAGCTCTCCGATGTTTCACTTGAAGCCCTTAAAAAAGCAAAAGCAAAAATTATCCACTGGGCTCCACTTGATGGTCTAAATGTGAAAGTACGCGGCCCTGAAGGCGATATCGATGGAATTGGTGAGCAAGGGATTGCAACTGAACTTGATAAAATCGTACAGTTCGAACGCTTCGGTTTTTGTAGGATTGATGCCGTAAATGAAGAGGAAGTTGTGGCTTATTTTGCCCATAAGTGATTTTAGGAAAGAAAAGTGGTAGAAAACTGTCTTTCCTCTTTTATATATTTTTAATTTTTGTTTTTTCCATAAAGAGAAAGTATGAATTGATCAGTTTCTTTAAAATCTGCTCGTTTGAAACACGTTAATATTAACATTATCTAACTGTAGAAATAATCTGAGCTTAAGACAAGCTCTGAAAATAATTGTCGTTAATAAGTTAACATATTTGTTCTCATAATTTTTTTATTGTAGAGAAAAGCAAAAATATTTCTTTTTTCATTTTTAAAAAGTTTTATTGATATATTTTGAATTATTGAAGCCAATGGTCTAAATATTCAACTAGGATTAGTCATTTTCCGATGACGTTTTTATATAATTAAGAAGGACTTTTCAAAATATTATTTAAAAAAACAAAAATATTTTATAATATAACTTGTATAAACTTAGATGTCAACTCAGCAATTAAACAACAAATAAATAAACTTTTCAGAAGAGTTGACTTGGCTAGAGGCCGTAATTAGTGAAATTGGAAGTATTGACCAGAAAGGTGTATTATCCTGTGGTCAGTAACAAATTTTGAGTGATAGAAGCCAAAACTTCGAATATCCGGCCCCATCTCCAATGACTGATCCCTATAACGTGATTGGAAAGTGAAACTCTGTGTGCAATGTGTCCACCCCGCAAAAATCGCAGAGAACCAAATTGGATAGATTCAAAAATATTACGCAGACGTAGTAGAATCTTTGAATTACCGTATAGACCCGGCATAATTAGATATTTGATATATACTCGGTCTAATTAGATAGTTCGGAAAAACATTACGAGTACGTAATATGGAATTTTGAGAAATATCTGGGAAAGAGTATACGATTATCCTGGAGTTTTTGAGTTTACTCAGATTCTAAGTCCAACTCATAGGCGATACGATGCTAAAAAAGAATATAGGAACCCTAATCCTAGTAACTTGCCTTATTTTAACAACCGTATCAACTGTTGGAGAAATATAAATATCCTGTAGTTTTTGAGTTTACCCAAATTCGGAATCCAACCCACAGGTGATACGATGCTGAAAATGAAGCAGGAAACCCTATTCCTGACAGTATGTCTTAGTTTAACGGCCGTATGTGCTTTGGGGAAAGATAGGCTCTAACCCTATGAAATTTTTTGAATTCACTCAAATTCCAAATCCAACCCAAAGGTGATACGATGCTAAAAAGACAGATAGGAACCCTAATCCTAGTAACTTGCCTTATTTTAACAACCGTACCCGCTGTGTTAGGCGCACAGAATACAGTAACTGTAAATCCGAAATCTGGGTCTGATGCCCAGACTGCAATTAATGATGCAATAAATTCTGTAGCATCAGGAGCAACTTCAAGTAACCCGGGATATGTTCTCCTTGGTGCTGGCACTTATAAAATAAGTGCACCTATAATTTTGAAATCTAATGTAGTACTGAAAGGTGCAGGCGACGATACAATAATCTTTGCTACCGATTCAGTTTGTAACTCTGATGGATCACCTGCATATATATTTGGATCAGGTGTTTCTAACGTTGAAGTATGTGATCTTCAATTCAAAAGTACAGCAACCGGACCCGGTGATGGAGGTCATGGAGACTATCGAAACTGCATAAAATTCGTGTCTTCAAGTGATAGTAAAGTACACGATATTTTATTCACTCGCTATCTGTATGGTGATGGTATCAGAATCAGTAAAAGTTCTGGAATAGATGTATACAGTTGCAGAATGCATTCCGTAGGACACGATGGTGTATCATTCTTATCAGGTACTAAGGATTCCAGAATGTATAACTGTGATGTTGAGGTTCAAACTAATACAGGTGTCAGGATAGACAACTGCGCAAATATTGAAGTGGACCACAATACCTTCTCAGGTAGTGGTGGGTCTGGCTGGTGCTGCATTGAACTGGAAAATTCACTGACGAATGCGAATGTCCATCACAACATTATTCATGATTTCAAAGGATCAAGCAGCAGTGCAGGCGTTGGAAATATTCATGCAAGTGGTTCGATTAACGTCCATGATAATGTTATGTGGGCTGTGTCGCCTTACATCATGGTAGGATCAGGCTCAAACATACTAGGACCATCTGATCACAGCGTTGAGAATTGGGTAGCAAAAGGGTACGGATACGGCTCTCTTGACAACTGATTCAACAAACACAATGAAACTATTCAACGCTAAGAGTCCTGCACATATGCACAGAACAGAATCGTATAATTCGAACGCTTCGGTTTTTGCAGGATTGCTGCCATAAATAAAGGAGAAGTTGTGGCTTATTTTGCCCACAAATAGTTCTCCTGAAAAAAAGGTGGACAGGGAACTGTCCTCTTTCCTTTTATCTGATTCTTGAATTTCTTTTCATTTTTTTTTTGCTTTGTCCGTTGAGTTATTTGATAGATGATAAAAGGTCCACACATCTTCTTTAGCTAGATTTGAAAGCTATTTGTTTATTCACAGTTTCTCAATGCCTGATTTTTCAGAACCAAACTTTATAATTTTTATAGTTCATTTGAAATCTTAAAGTCTTCTTTTTACGTTTTTTTGTGCTGAAAGTTCTGCATTTCTACACTGATCTGCTTCAACTAGACCTTTATTTTTGGAGAAATTCTCTCAAATTATATGATCTTTTTATAAAGTTGAGATTAAAAAGAAAAAGTTTAAAAAATAAAGGCCACTTTTTTGAAGATTAATTATTCTTAAATAAAAATATGGAAAGAAAAATAAATGAAAACTAACAAGAATTTAAACTCAGTTGCTTTTGCTTCGGTAGTTGTAAGTTTATTTTTATTAATTGTTGCTTCATCTACAGCGTCAGCAACTCCTGTAACTTGTAATGTTGTCGGGACTCACTATGAATGTAGCAGTTGGTCTAACGAAAAGTATCCAGCGATCAATTTATTTGGAGAGAAATATGTCCCGTTACTTGTCAATAGTGATCCAATGTGGAAATCTCAGATTAACAAGCTTGCCAGGCCCGTTATTGACAGTAAAGACCAGTATACCGTCACTACCGGTGATATATTTGATCTCGGGGAGGGGTATACTCTCGAAGTTAGAGATATAGACGCTGCTGATAAGAGTGTCTGGCTCGAATTCGATAAAGATGGACAATATATCGATGACGCAGTTGTGTCAACCAATAATGACAGCGACAAGACTTGGACTTGTACACTTGATAATATTCAGGGCGTAAACAATGTTCCTGTCCTAAAAGTCCATGTCAAAAAAGTTTTCCAGGGTACAATTTATAGTATTGTCCAGATTGATGGCTTCTGGCTTATTGATTACACAAATATCAAAGTTCTCAAAATTGGTGATAAGGTTGGAGAATACACGCTTAATAAAATTAACAGTGGAGTAGATGCATCTAATCTAGGAAGTCTCGTTTTTGAAAATACATTGAATTCTCCTACTGCTGCGTTTTTTGCGTCTCCAACCTCTGGGAAAGCTCCATTGAAGGTTCAATTTACTGACAAAAGCAGTAATAGTCCAACTTCTTGGAAATGGAGTTTTGGAGACGGAAAGTATTCAGCAGAGAAAAATCCTGCACACACGTATAGTAAGGCAGGAAAATACACTGTAAGCCTAACAGTAAAGAATGCGGCTGGAAGCAATACATTAAAAAGATCCAGCTATATAAATGCAGCAGATCCTTTGAAAGCTCCTATTGCTTCATTTTCAGTTTTTCCAAGGTCAGGAAAGGCTCCACTGAAGGTACAGTTTACTGACAAGAGCGCCAACAGTCCAACATCCTGGAAATGGAGTTTTGGAGACGGGGCTTATTCAACAACCAAAAACCCTGTACATACATATAGTAAAGCGGGAAAATACACTGTCAGTTTGACAGTAAAGAATGCAAAAGGGAGTAACACTAAAACCGTATCTGGATATATTGTAGTAGCCAAAAAGTGAACTTTTAAGCAGGAGTAGTAAACAGGTCAAAGCTAAAGGATAGTGGAAAAAAAGATAAAAGCTAAAGAGTCTGAGGTCATTGATCAAATCCTGAAAAATGGACAGTTCTTCCCTATTTATGGGATTTAGAACATCCATTTTGTTTATAGTTTTATTAACTGACCTTAAGACCCGCTACCTTTTACTAGGCTACCTTTTCTGAGATTTTATCTCTAACCTTCCCTCAACTTTCTTTCATTACTCTCGTTTTCTCTAATCTTTTCCGGCTTTAGATCTTAATTTCTTCTTATCTTTATCTTTTCCGCTTCAGGAGATAGGCTGCTCCTATAGCTAGCCCCACAATTCCAGTCCCCGGACCAGGCGATTCTTTTTCCCCTGAAGCACTTTCGCTGGTAGTGTTTTTACCGGTAGAGTTTTCAACTGCCGGTTCTGTAGCTTCTTTTGTTTCGTTTACAGTGGTTTCCGAATTGGTCGCGTCCTCTCTGTCAGCTAGACCTTGCTCATAAGCACTGACATTCAGGCTACTTTCAAGGGTTTTAACGG
>JAMXLQ010000108.1 GCA_024280975.1 Methanosarcina sp. | reverse complement strand
TGACTCATAACTATAACCATGGAGTGGCAGCCAGATGCCCTGAAGTAGCATAATTAGCATGAACATCATACCGCCACGGGCTATCGCGTTCAAAAATCCAGCTATGTTCGCAAAGGAAAACATCCGGTTCTTGAAAAGGCTTAGCCGGAACATCGGGTCCTCTACACGGCTCTCTATTATTGGGAATGCAATTAAAAAAACAATACCGATAAATAGCGATGTTATTACCCAGGGATCGCGCCATCCCATGGGATCCTGTTCGTATGGAAGCAACGCATATGTAATCCCGATCAAAAAGATTGTAAGGCCACCTAAAAACGCCAAATTCCCCCATACATCTATTTTCTTGACTTTTTCTGGCAAAGTGGTCTCTTTGAGTTTAATATAAGCCCATACAGTACCCAGAATTCCAACTGGCACGCTCACCAGAAATACGTATCGCCAGTTATAGAAAGCAAGTATGCCGCCAAGGATGAGTCCAATGAATTGGCCTGAGAGAAACGCTACCATGTTCAACCCCAATGCTTTGCCTCGTTCATTTTCTGGGAATGCATCGGTGAGAATCGCTGCACTATTGGAGTAAGTAAATGACGCGCCAACCGCCTGGACAAGTCGGAAGACAATAATTTCGATTGCTCCGGCGTCACCAGTGTCAGGAGTGAGATAAAGCAGGATGGAGCCAAGAGTAAAGATGGCGAATCCAACATTATAGAGCCTAACCCTTCCATACATATCCGAGAGTCGGCCAAAACTAAGAAGAAGCGTTGCAGTGACTAGGTTATACCCCATGAGTACCCAAATCAGATACTGGAATGAGGTTAGAGGGTCAATATTAATACCATCGAAGATCGCGGGCAGCGAAATGAGAATGATGCTTCCATTAACGGATACCATGAACATCTCGATGGTCGTAATTGAAAGTACGATCCATTTATAGTCGATCTCTTTATGCTGTACACCTGCTGGGTTTTTTACACCACGATTCCCTGCCAGCGATAACATAATTCTCATAATCATTACTCCATTTTGGTGTATTCATCAAACCATCGGAAGTGAGTTCAAAATTATAAGGAAGCACAAAGAGATTCTTCTGCTCGATGTTCTCAGTAACTCATCCCCACGACCTTCTTCGAGCCCCCGTACCCTGAAGATTAGACCCAAAAGAATGGGCATTTTTTACATCCTTGGTGATAAGCACAACCACTGTCTGAACCGGGCATAATTCCAACTTCCGGATTAGGATTCCACAAAGAGTGAGATCGTTCCTTTTACCATAATATTATCTCAGCAGAGTACCCCAAACATCTGCAAGATTTCCAGCCTTACGCTCCAATAACTCCAGCTGCAGGCAAGGTAACTGGCATCTAGTTGGCCTTTTTTAACTTTAGATTAATTGATATCTACAATTCCGGTCTATATAAAAATCAATCATACATTAATTTCATGATGATTAGGCTGGTTTCAATATAAATAGTGTTCAAGTAATCGAAAGTTGCGAAATTAATAAGATAATATAATAGAAAGGCATACAATATTAATTATTAATTGCAACTTAAATAAAGATACGCGGCGTTAATTTCTTAAACCCAGCTTATAACACTAATTTCCGGTCTGACGGCTTGAACCTCGAAAAGTTTGATAGACTAGGAAATAGGATCAAAAATTCTGAGGGAAGGGGGCAGATTTAGCGTGTCTGATACATCGGATATGTTGATTTTCTGGGCTGTGGTTATGTTACGTTTCTTTATACCGCTCGCCATTCCCAGATATCCTTTGCCAGCAGTAATAGCTTCTCTAATTATCGATACTGTAGATCAGACAATTTTCCAGCTATTTACGAACCTGCCACTTGAAGGCTACCAGAGCTATGATAAGGCTCTTGACAATTATTACCTGGCCATAGCATATCTTTCAACCATGAGGAACTGGTCAAATCTCTTTGCCTTTAAGATAAGCCGCTTCCTTTTCTATTACAGGCTGGTTGGTGCAGCTCTTTTCGAGCTAACACACCTGCGGGGGCTGTTGTTTATCTTTCCCAATACCTTTGAATATTTCTTTATCTTTTACGAGGCAGTTCGCCTGAAATGGAACCCGATGATGCTCACAAAAAGCAAACTGATCACTGCTACAGCCCTCATCTGGATCTTCATCAAACTGCCGCAGGAATACTGGATCCACATAGCTCAGTTGGATACTACCGACTGGATCCGGGCAAATCCCTCAAACGCATCAATTCTTATCGGTTGGGCTTTATTCCTGCTTGGCATGGCGTGGGCGCTGCTTCGGGATCTGCCACCCATGAAACCTGGATTCTCAGTTGCAGCTAATCCAGTTCATGTAATCCAGAAAGATAGGTACGAACAGGGAATCAAAATCAGTCCTCAGGTGTTTAATTCTACAAAACGTTTTTTTGACAATGCCCTTATCGAAAAGATAGTGCTGGTATCCCTCCTGAGCATAATTTTTGCCCAGGTGCTTCCGGGAGTGCGGGCAAGCAACATCCAGCTAATGATAGGCATGGCTATCATCATAATAATTAACACTGCATTGAGCCACTGGCTTGCCAGACTTGGGACTCACTGGAAATCTATAATAAGAGAATTTATAGTAATGACCACGGTGAATTTCGGCATTGTATTTGCATTCGATTTCCTACTGCCCAGATACAATGGTTCAATCGACCTTTTTAACACACTCTTTTTTGTCCTTCTACTGACCCTGAATGTAACCCTTTATGACAGGTATCGAGTGCTGCATATAAGGAATAACGTCGAAGGGGAAAATTCCGGCAGAAAAGGAGAAAAAAAGTGACTTTTTGCAAGAATCAATGCATAAAACTTCTTATTTAGATCCTGAAGGTTAATTTGAATCTGTATTTGCAGAAAATAAGTAGAACTATTAAATATGCACCTGAAATAAGCAAGTATGGGAATCGCAAAGAATGATTTTGGATTAAACGTGCCCTCTTATTTTACTCTCCTTTTCTTTAAGCTCATAATAAATATCCAGTAATTTGAGCGTGTTTGCAGAAACCCGCACCTCCATTTTCTTGCCCGGCCTGAAAAACTCAAAATGGTGGATCTCACTTCTCGGTTCTGGCTCACCCTTTGCCTTAATCTTGAAGACCTTGGACGCATGAAACTTGAAAAGGTACCTTACGTCGTATGCCCGAAGCCCTGTCTCTTCCCGAAGCTCCCTGATTGCGGCTTCAATACTTGCTTCTCCCTTTTTCGGTTTTCCTCCAGGGAGCCGGTAATAGGACCCGGAACTACTCACCAGCAGGATTCCGTCATCGGTTTCAACTATTACCGAGCCTCTTCGATTGTCGTATGCACTTGGAATATTTTTACCCTCTTTGAAAAGGTTGTGTTTTAAAGGCTTATTTTGCTGATTTGCTACTCCTCGATATGAATTTATTTCTGGAACTACTTAAAGATTCGGCGAGGCCGTTATGTTGGAGTTGCCGAAGTTGTTGAAGAGGATTTTGATTTTACAGAGCGATTGCAAGAGTTGGATGAAGAACTTGAAGGGCTAAATCTTGAAGCAAGGGAACTGGAGAGACAAATATCTGAAAACATTGAGAAATTGTTGGAGAGAACAATTTGAAGGACAAAACCCATCAGTGGAAACGGTTCCAATAGAAGATATCTGTGAGCTAATTCTTGGTTGTGCTAACGAAGCCGTTAGGCGAAGTAGGTATATTTTGGACCAATTTATGGAATTATAAACAGATAAAAAAATTAAATATGATAATTAAGTCATATAAGTATATGGAACTACAGTTAAAAACAGATTTGATTTCAGTAATTGGTTGGCTTGTTCTCTGGATTATTGTTAGAAGTTATGTGAATGCCTGTACCCCTTAACTTGGGAATTCCAAGAAAGAAATTTAGAATTACCAAAAACTATATGAAATGATCTTTTAATTGAACCGCCTGATTTGCCGCAACTGCAGGACAACAGACACAACAAGAAATTTTTTATGTTTGAAATCTGATATACTCTCAATGGCAGCCTCCTGGTCTCGATCCAGAACCCTTGGTGCAAAGCATAAGGTCTTTTCCTGGCGGATAGACAATCGAGGAAACCTTTTCATAAAAAGGAAACTCAGAAACAATCGTTTTCCCAGAATCGATAAGATTAGCTGCCGCCACCTTGACAGGCTCTATGGGTTCATGCAAGATGGGAAATGGAAAGCCCTTGAGAATAACGCTGCAAAACTGTGTATGGGCACGGAAAAAGATGGTATTGGGAAATTCCTGTATCAGCTCCGACCAGAGGTGTCTTATGCCCAGCTTTCAAGCCAGTTAGGAGCTATCTTTTACCAGGCTGGAGTCTGGGAATGGAATGAGCAGAAAAGGGGAATGAAGTTCCAGCTGCTTTCGGAGAATTGGCAAGAAAAAACAATGCAGTATTATACAGATTCACTGAGTTTGGGAAACAAAGCCACTTTTCTTGATGATGTTCAAGAGCCTTGGGAAAAAGAAAAGCCGAAGAAACAACAAATGCAGAGGGGGCAAATTAAAACATTTCCGAAAATTGAGCAGATGAAACTTTCGGCTTTTTTCCAGGATTAAAGAAAGACAAAGAAAATAAGGTTGAAAAATAGAAAAACTCAAGAGTGAACATCTTATACACGCCTGGATCTAAAATTATTCTACTCTGGAGACATTCGTTTTAAAAAAGTCTTTATTCTTGGTTGTTCATTCTAAACTCTACTCTGACATATTTATTCAAACTTGCTTTATTTTTGACCTATTTTATTCCAAGTTATTTTGCTCTGAGATTATCTTATTTTAAGCTGTTTTATTCTGGAACTATTTTGTTCTGGAGCGATTTTCTTTTAGGAACTAATTAAAATTTTGATCCTGTTTTAAGTGTGTTCTCTGCAGTAATATAGCCGTTAGGTTTGTAAAATAAACATTCAATCAATGAACTGAAGTTAGAAAGGTACATTGAAAAAAATGAATGAAATAAGATTAACTGTTAAAAATATTATATACAATAAGCACATAGTATAACTTGCGTTCTCATCCCTTTAACACCCCACTAGCAAAGAACACCTACTCTAGAACATTACTCCACAGCAAAGGGATAGAGAGAGAAACTCACAACCTATAAGTAAAGTACCTCAATACCTCTTCCCCAACTAAAATAAAGTGAGTCTCTTAAATACCGTTCGGAACTCCCAGGTTTTTGGATGAGAACGCTGCCTCATTTTAAAAGAAGTTTCAGGAACTTGAGCCACATTATAACTAATTTTATTTTAGGTCGAGAGGGAATGTTATCAAAAATTATAAACAATAGTATTTTTTGTTTTTCTACATGAGCCTGTCCCAAAACCAATTATCATTCCCAAAAATTATAAGAGTTATAGAATTACTTTCTTGGTCAGAAGTTCAATTGACTATTTCAAAAATGAGCTTCAAAGAAGTAGATTTTGAGTTTTGGGATCAGCTCCATCTATAAATACAGAAAATACCCTTTTTCAGAAATAAGATGCTAGAGAACCAGAAAAAACTATAATTAGTAAAATAAGTTCTTCATTAGTTCACTTGAGTGAGTTTATCTTTTTTGTTAACATACAGGGCAATTGCTGTAATATTTACATTGGGAATCACAGTTTAATGCTATAAGGTTAAAGCAATGAAATAAATTAGAGCCTTATACTAACAAAATACAGCTGTAATAATATTATGTGTTAAAAATATTATATATAGTACGAACATAGTATAACTTGCGTTCTCATCTACAAGACCACATAGCAAGACCTATTCCATAAGAAACACTTCAACGCCTACTCCAAAAAATCTACTCTAAAAGTGAAGAGATAAGAAGCTCGCAACCCGTGAGTCCAGTAATAAACCTCTTCCTGAACAAGACCTAAAAATGCCAAAAGTGCCGTTCGGAACTTCCAGAATTTTTCAGATGGGAACGCAATCTTTTTTTAAATGAAGTGTTGTCAAAGGCTTTAAGCCTCGCTGAGAAGCCCATCTTAAATTTAATGCTTTTTCAGATTTGAGAAAAGGGTTTGAGTCTCTTTACTTATGTTTCTTTTCCAAAAACCTTAGAAATCGTTAAAAGAAGATTTTCACAAAAATGAAGACCTAAAAAGGTTTCTGAAAAACCTCATAGAGTAACTGCTTTAATGTAGCTGAAATAAAGTTTAGAACTAGCAGTAAAATAAGTAAAGGGATAGTAAAA
>JAMXLQ010000107.1 GCA_024280975.1 Methanosarcina sp. | reverse complement strand
TATTTCCATACCTGTGATGAAAAGAATACCTCTTACAAGAAAAAGTCCCAGCCCTGTATTTTTCCCAACAGATTTTTCAAAAATTAGCTCTTTCATTAAAGGAGAAACTCCTATGCCATCATCTTTTACTTCGATTACAAGACTATCTCCAACCCCGCGGGAACTAACACTGATTTCAGTTACGTGTTCTCCATGTGCCCTCGAGTTGTCAAACAGGTTGTAAAAGACCTTTTTAAACAAAGGATCGGCATACACTTCCAATTGGTTTTCTTCGATGAAAAAATTCAAGCTCTGGCCCGAGAAAGGAAAGGCTGCTTCTTTTGCTGTATAACTTATGGATTGCCAGATAGGGGAAACTACTCCGAGTTCCTGGTAATCTTTAGTGAAAATAATCTGGCTGTGGATCGTCTCAATGCCTTTGTTGAGATTTCTCAGATACTTTCCTATTCGAGGATCATTCTTGACATCTTCAGGAAGAACCTCTGAAATTAATTCGGTGTATCCGGAAATTACATTCACTTGGTTGAGAATATCATGTCTGGTAATGTTGCTCATGAGGTTTATCTTCTTGTTAGCCTGTCTCAATGCCTCTTGATACCGATGAGTTTCAGTAATATCATGGATCATTAGTAGTCTGCCTTCTGAATGATCTTTTGTTATAAGGGGGCTGATACTGAGAGTGAAGAATTTTGTTTCCAGACCGCTCTTCAACGAAATTTCTTTGCTGAAACTGCCCTCATAAGCTTCATTTTGGGAAATTTCTACTTCATCCCCAAAAAGCTCATTTAAGTCTTTACCAATAACCTCCTTTTTTGTTTTTCTTGCCAGTTCAAGAGCAGCCTTATTAATATCTGCTATAGAATCCGTAAGATCTACTACAATATATCCATCACTCATAGACTCGATTACATTCTCTCTCGCAATAGGAATAATATTGAGAAACTCATGCTGCATGATACCCCAGAAGAGAATTAGACCTGTGACTGTAAACGTAAAAGGAGTCGGATCAAAGAATGCAAAAGGGCCTATATCTGCGATATGTAAAATGTTCCCCAAAACAGGAATACAGGCAGCGGTAAGAGCAATTGCTGCATGAGCTCTGTAGGGTGCAGCTAGATGGATAAACTGATTGAAGAAGAAAAAGATTCCAAGTATAATTAAGATAAAAGAGTAGACATAGAAAATCCAGAAAAAAGGTCCATGCATGAGTACAAGAAGAGGGAAACTTCCTAAGGTGTCCAGGTAATAGCTTGGAAAATACATTTTATGAAAGCCGTTTGTAAGCACTGAAAAGATAGCAAGCAAAGGAAGTATGAAAAAGTATCTTTCATATTTTTTAACAAACTCCTTACCCACCCCTGAGTATTCAGCTGCAAACAGGAACCACGCTACCGGAGCAAAGGCAATCCCAATGTATTCGAGACGAGCAAAGAGATATTTGAGCTCAGGGTCCGCGAGTCCGATCTCAAAGGCATAATTCACGGACCAGAGAGACATACTTAACATAATAAGTATGAAACATCTCAAGAAATTCGTCCTTCGGTATTTGAAAGCTTTGTATGTCTTGATTGCAAGCAAAGTAGATATAAGCCCTGAAAAGATTAATGCTCCCATATAGGGAAACGCAACAGTATTGATTTGCAGGTTGATGAAACTACCTTCCTTTTATGAATTAATGTCAAGTGAATAGAGAGAGTTAGGATAATATTTTAAAAACATAAAAATTTTGTAATAATGACACAAGTTCCAAGCATATAAATTTATGTATTAAGTAAGGAAGTATACAGAATTTTCTTCCATGTGCGAACGAAAACCGATTGTTTTTGATGCAGGAGGAAATAGAAAGACTTAAAGAAAAAAGGATTAAAGAGATGCTCATCAGGAAAAGAATTATAAGAGCTTCCTGTGTTAGTTCACGGGTGCATAAATTTCAGTTAGTATCTCTTCAGGGGGAACCTCCCTCGGATCATTGAAATAGATCTCGCGAATGGGGCCGATAATCCTTTTTCTTCTTCTGCAATTCAGGAAAATAATTTTTCGTAAGTTGAACTGCAATCCTCGTAAGGACCCTTATGGGCGATTTTAGCCATCTGCCCCCTGGAAGCTCATAAACCCGGATTTCCTCGTTATCAGTCGTCTCAACACTTCCTGAGATTGGGACTTCAACTTCTATATCGGCACTTTCTGCCTTGTCGGCCTTCTGGACTTCTTCATGAGTTCTTTCGTGGCATAAGAAAATCGGATATCCAGCAACGGAGATATTTTTACTGAAGGCAAACTCAAAAATTCTGGGAAGCATTACTGCAATTTCTCGATAAGCTCCCGTCTTGCGCATTCCAAGCACTCGCTGAGGACTAAGTTCGACAATAGTAACTTCAGACATC
This sequence comes from Methanosarcina sp., assembly GCA_024280975.1. Classification (GTDB taxonomy): domain Archaea; phylum Halobacteriota; class Methanosarcinia; order Methanosarcinales; family Methanosarcinaceae; genus Methanosarcina. The sequence continues at coordinate 10,808 of JAMXLQ010000107.1, read as the reverse complement.
AAAACCTCCCTTGGTATTAAAAAGTATCGAGAAACTTCAATATAAAGTTTCATAATTAAGCAGGAATGAGAACGAGAAAAATATATATCTGGAGTGAAAACTCCTGAAAAATAAGAATGTTATAAGATTTTTGGAGCAACCCGATTTCGGCTCAATGTAGGTTAAAAATCCTCTCAGGGCGATCCTTTTTTAAAGACCTTTGAGTGTTAAGGAGGAAATGACTCGCTGGATCTGCATCCAAAACTCCGCAGCATGGAGTTCAAAAGTTATTCATGAAAGCAACAATGTATCTTTCAATATCATAACTATTCTATTGGAAAACTAACTTTTCTGCCCTGAGAGTGGTTGTACCCCTTGGAGAAGGGAGAGTCAAAATATATAAATGTTTTGATAAAAATCTAAATGTAAAATAATTAAAGATAAAATCTTAATGTTTGAGTAAAAATCAATATTTCAAAAAACCCTTCATTCTCGGAGATAAAAATTAAAAAGGATTTCTTAGAATCCTTCACTGCTCTGATGGAAATCGAGAATTTCGGGTAATCCCATATTAAATTTGTATTTTTCAGAATTTGAAGCTTCAAGAATCTGCTGTTTTACATAATATAGCACACTCAGAAGACTATCACTATCTTCAGAACTACCGCTTTCAGAATCCATATCTCCTGCAAAGGAGTGGATATTTTCTTCAAGGGCATTCAGAAGTCTTGGATCAAGGTCGTTTATGAAGTAAGTATCTAGAACCAGAAGGTTCGATATCTGCTCATAGAAACCTGTAAGTTCACGAAGCCAATCCGGAATTCCATAATCTCTTGCATATTTTTCCCTGTTAAGGAACGCAAGGTAACTGGAGATAGTATTTATGAGATCTTCGGTTAGCCTGTTATCAGGGAACACGATTGGGAAACGCTTCATCGCTGCAGGAGCTACGTAGCTCGAGTACGCCATTTCAGATCTGCAGACTGAAGGAAAGAGCCTGGCAATCGAACTGTTAAGAACAGCAGTAATATAAGCATACTTACTCGGATCATTAAGAACAATGCCACACCCGTTCTCAAATACATGGTTTCCGGCAGCATCATATGCAGCCTGTAGATGATAGCCTTCAGTAGCAATAATCTTAGGAATCTTAAAGTATTCCAGAAACTTCCTTCCTCTTATACTATAGTCTGCAGATTTAAGGGGAGAGGTATCGTGGCGGAATTTTCTTTTGAATTCCGTAATTCTCCCGTAAGCCATAGGGAATCTAGCCTCGAGTTCTTCTGGAGGAATTATACTGTACTCTGCCTTTTTTCCCTTGTTGGACAACTCATAAGGCAGCATGAAATTGTAAGGTGAAGGGCGGAAAGCAAATTTTTCGGAAAAAGCCCCTGAAACGTATGGATAAACAAGTTCAGGTTCTAAAAACACAGGTTCGCACAAACCTTCACAGAGATAATACGAATCGGAACCACCTTCCTCAGGAAGGTAAAGCCTATGAAGCAGACCATTTTTTGTGTTTATACCCCCGAAGATGCTCTCGGAAACATCTCCAAGTGTAACCGGGATTTCACTAATCTTTTCTACAATTTTGTTTTGTTTAAGAAACATCTATTTTTCACTTCTGTAGAAGTACATTGAGAAATATATTCTCTTGTGCTTTTTATTTTCAGGCCACATTTAATGGATGGAACATATCAATTGCATGACCACCTTTAATTTCGGACTTTCAGACCCCAATAAAAATATCAAGCCCTGCCTGAAATCTGGGTAAGATCGGATCACTTATACAAACAATAATACCATAACATAAGTATATAAATATAATCTCACTGATAATAAATTATAAATATAAATCATGATAAATGAAAAGTCCAAATAGGGAAGAATTTAACGAGATTCATACTACAACTGGTTAAAAGAGATTAAATACCTACATTCCAATTTTAATATATGCAGGACAGAGATGAACTAAAAACTGTTGTAATAAGAGAAGCTACACCGAAAGATACTGAAGGAATGCTTGAAATCTTTAATTATTATATTGAAAATAGTTTTGCAGCCTACCTCGATACGCCTGCTGGGCCGGAATTTTTCCATATTTCCCATGGTGAATTGAATAAAACCGAGCATTCTCCTTTTTACGTAATGGAAGAAAACAACAGAGTAGTAGGTATCGGAATCCTGAGACCTTATTTTCCATTTAGGAATTTCCAGCACACAGGAACAGTCTCATACTTTATACTTCCAGAATATACAAGAAAAGGCCTGGGAACGATGTTGCTGGATGCTCTATGTCAGGATGCTAAAAAGAAGAATATGAGAAGTCTCCTTGCAAATGTTTCCTCGAAAAACCAGGCAAGCCTGAATTTTCACCTTAAGAATGGATTTGTGGAATGTGGCAGGTTTAAGGATGTAGGAACGAAGTTTGGAGAGTATTTTGATATTGTGTGGCTTCAGAAGTTCCTGGAAGAAAATGCTTAATCTATAAATTCCTAAAAAAAATGTACAGCCTCTTATCAATCCTCATAAGGAGCTGTACAGCCTTGATCTATCGTGCCAGTAATCTCCTGCTGTCTCTATGCTTAGCACAGAGGACAACTTATTTTGTAGCACTCAGGATTAATTTATGGTCTGAGACGCTATTCGAGGCAGACAATCAACACCCTCTTTATTCACAGTATAAGCTACATCGCAGATGCCATCGCCGTTTTCATCTGCATGGATCTGGCTGAAACCGTCCCCCTTTGGTGTAGCCCAGAAATTTCCACCAAGGTAAGGTCCATTGAGAATGTTTTTTGTCTTTGTTAGGGTTGTATTCAAGCTCGTACCTGCGTTTGAACCATCAAGGTAAATATTTCTTGTGTTGTTGAAATAATTATCATAAATTGAGCTATTTCCCGAGTCCAGGATGAAAAGTCCATATTCCGAATTCGAGATAATCCTGTTACCATTCAACATATTACCCCTGGAGGAACCTAGATAGATTCCATGCCTTGAATTCGAGTTTGCCTGGTTACCTGACAGCCTGTTATCACTGGAATTTTTTAAATAGAGCCCGAATTTGTTATTTGATGCATTATTATTACTCAAATTATTGTTATTGGAAAAAGCAATCCACATCCCGTAGCTGCTGCTGGATACCTTGTTATTGAAAAGCGTGTTTTTGCTTGAGTTCTGCAAAAAAACCGAGACATAATTGTTTGAGGCGGCATTATTAATTAATGAGTTTTCGATTGAATCCCATACACTGATTCCGGGTCCGGTGCTATTTAATGCAGTGTTGCCTGTAAGGACATTTCCACTTGATGCCTTGACGTAGATACCGACCCTGTTATTTGATGCCATGTTGCTGTTCAGTTGATTATCATTGCTCGAAGAGTACAGCCAGAGACCGTAGTCGTTATCAGATATCGTGTTATTATTAAGCAAGTTTGCGCTGGAATTCCTCAAAACTATAGAAATATTGTTTTTCGATGATGTAGAATTGCTTAATATGTTTCCGGCAGAATTCCACAGATTGATACCAGAGCCGGTATTATTTGATACAATACTGTTGTTAAGAATATTTCCGCTGGAAATTTTTATGTAGGCGCCGACTTCATTGTTTAACAGATTATTTCCATTCAGCGTATTATTATTGGAAGAATCTACCCAGATACCATAGTTGCTATCGGATGCCGAATTGTTGACCAGTGTATTTTTCGTGGAATTACGCAGGAGAACTGAGATTCCATTCCCAAATAAAGTGTTATTGCTCAGAATATTACTGCTGGAAGAATCAAGGCGGATTCCAAGTCCTGCACCTGAACTTGAACTATTGAGAGCGAAGGAGCTGCTTCCATTGGAAGTATTTAGAATAGTGTCGCTGTAGTTATTAGATATCTGGTTATTTTCAAGGTTGCAATACTTGACTCCATTGAGGCGTATGCCCGCATATGGGAAGTTTACAGGCCCAATTATATTCAGCCCTCGAATTGTCACTCCGTCCGCAATAATGTAGAAAATATCATCCTGACTGCTGGCAGCCTTGACAATTGTATCCCTACTACCGGCAGACTCAGAGATCAGGGTTAAGTTTGTTACATATACGTCAACATTTTCTTCATAGATACCCGGGAAAATAAGGATCGTGTCACCAGGAGATGCGTTGTCGATTGCAGCCTGGATCGAGGTAAAATCTGCAGGTTTCCCCGTACTGTTATTTACTGTAAACGTTACCGGCTTAAATTCTTTGAGAGGGAGATAATCTATGAGCTGGCCACCTTCAATACTGTACTGAAAATCAAGAATTCCGTCAAGATCAACATCCTTGACTCTGTCAGAATACACAGTCCCGTCAGGTCTTGCCCAGAGATTGCCCCCAAGGTAAGGGCCGCCAGCTATGTTAGTACCTTTGGTTTTAGTCGTGTTCCAAATATTTTTGTCAGAAATTGCTTCGGACTTTATGTTTACCGTGTTATTGAAATTATTATTGTAAATTAGGTTGTTTAAAGTTTCGTAGACATGCAGTCCTACTTCTTCATTGAGGATTACAGCATTATTTATCAGAGTATTATCATTTGACTCACCTGCAAGAGAAATTCCTTCTACATTTTCCGAGATTGTATTGTTCTCCAGGGAATTATTAAGCGAGTCAAAGAGTGAAATTCCACTACTACAGTTTGAGATCAAATTATTACTCAAATTATTATACAAACTGCCACCAAGACTGATACCAGTTGGACAGCCTGAAATTTCATTATTCTCAAGCTTGTTGCCTGAACTCATTATGTATAGATCGATACCGCAGCTGTTATTGAACAATTTATTGTTTTCAATATGACAGTCAAGAACCCCAAGAAGATGAATTCCGGCAGAATTAGATCCGCTTATACCAAAACCTTTAATGCTTACACCGTTTGTCCAGATACTGAAAATATCTTGAGAACTATCGGCTGCCCGGACTATAGTATCGGAGAAGTTGCCAGATTCGGAAACAATAGATACGTTCTTGTTAATGACAATATTCTCATCATAAATACCGGGTTTGACAACGATTTCATCTCCTGGATTTGCAGCATCTACAGCAGCCTGGATCGAGGTGAAATTTGCATCCTGACCTGTGCCATTATTTACAGAAATTACAGTAGCTGCTGCACTCCCTGCAGTCATCAGGTGAAGCGCAAGAATTAATAAAAAAGTAATTTTTGAGATTTTTTTTACTTGTATCATGGTAAGCCCCGTAGTAGAATTTTTAGACAAAGTAGCGAGGTTTTGTTTTTGTAGCAATTATCGGAGTGAATAGCCGGACATGGAGAATTTATGTGTAGTATACAGATGTCCCGGAACCCGAGAGAATTGATATTAAGTCAATTAAATCGGTTAGATCGATCAGATCAATCAGATTGAATCGTATGAAATGTCCACAATTACCTGTAAACTCCAGACTTTGAGGTTAGTCCTTAAAAATAAGACGAGAAAAAAACTAAACACTCAAAATAATGTTTTCTGTTTTGATTCTTATCCGGTTTGTTGCCCTGACGGTCTGACTGTCATTGTAGCTTAGGAGGACAGCATTTTTCAGCAGGGACTGTATAATTTTGAAGTTTATTACATATGTAAAAAAATTATACTGTTATATAAGATTAACTGAGAAACTAGAAATTGCATGTTCAAAAGGAGACAACTTCAGAATAGTAAAATCTCTAAATTTATATGTATCCTTGATCGGAATCAAAAGCCAGTCCCTCTCCTAACTTGATAATTTAAATTGCTCCCCACTTTTAAACTTGTAACATAACCAGGAAGTGTAAGATCATAGAATTTTAGCTCACTATTATAAAACGAGAAAAATTAAAATAAAAAAAATGAAAATATAAAGATGAGGAGAGTAAATTTGAAGAGAGCTTTGATTCTTTTTATATCCGTACTAATTCTTACATTCCAAACTCTGAACATATAGCAGTATGCCGGGGTAGAGAACGCAAGCTCTGTAGCTATAGATCCGTCAAACAGTGTAAGAAGAGAAGAAATAAACCACAGCAACAGCGGGAAAATTTATAGGGATGGAATTGTTGATAACTTTGACAATTACACAAACCCAGGATTTCCAAATGGACATGGCAAATTTTGCCCGTACTCTGGTCTTGCTGAATCGTCCAGATACTTGCAAGATAAAGCTAACTATGAGCAAATATAGGGAAAAGGTGCCAAAGACTAAAATCCACAGCTTGCCTATTAATTTATAACTTAGGTTTTTAAATTAACATTCTATTTGTTAATTTACAGCTTACTCTTTTTAATTCAAATTTGCATCTATTTAATAACTCTATTTAGTAACGTTTCTTATAATTTAATAACGCCCAGTTTTGTACATTACTTATACATATTTATTCTTCCCATAGGTCGAGCTTTGGGAGATTCTTACACTGCAGTCTATTGATATGATTTTGTTTTTCATGCAGAAATCAATAAGAATCAATTTATAGAATTATCGTTATATTTAAAAATGGAATCATAATCTATATAGTGATTCCAGAACACGTTTGAGAGGGCTTTTTGGAAGGAACTTTCGAGCGGTATGAACAGGTACAATATTATCTAAGGGGAAAAATGGGGATATTGAGACATAACTTGCTTAATGGAACTAGTTAGATATAACTAGTCAGACAAGATTTTTTGAGGTGAAAATCTGAAAGCGATAAGGATTCATGAATTTGGGGGGCCAGACGTTATGAAGTATGAAGATATTCCGGAATCACAGCCTGGCCCGGATGAGGTTAGGATTAGAGTTATTGCAGCTGGAGTCAACCCAGTAGATTGGAAGATACGTAGAGGCTATATGGAACTGCCTTTGCCAATGACTGTGGGGTCGGATGTTGCAGGTGTTGTGGATTTGGTAGGGCAGGGAGTAGACTCCTTTCAGCCTGAAGACGAAGTTTTTGGTAAAGCATCTGTAGGACAGGGAGGGTATGCTGAGTATACAGTTGTCAATTCTACACAGATAGCGAAAAAGCCCAAAAGCATTGGGTTTATTGAAAGTGCTGCTATTCCTACTGCGGGACTGGCTGCCTGGCAATCGCTTTTTGATATTGCAGGTCTTGAACGTGGACAGAGTGTGCTTGTTCATGGCGCTGCGGGTGGGGTCGGAACCTTTGCAGTCCAGTTCGCCAAATGGAAGGGTGCATATGTTATCGGCACTGCATCGAGTAAAAATGCCGAATTCTTGAAAAGTATAGGTTGTGATGAGGTAATTGACTACAGGAACCAGCGATTTGAGGAGATCGTGAGTAACCTTGACGTAGTACTGGATACGATTGGGGGAGATACGTTAGAGAGATCCTGGAGCGTGTTAAAACCCGGCGGATTTCTGGTAACGACTGTAGCTAGCATTCCCAAAGGAGCTCCGGAAGAACACGGAGTACGTGCAAAAATGCTTATGACGCAAGCTGACGGAAACGAACTTGCCCAGATCGCAGCTATAATTGATGAACAGAAAATCAAACCTATCGTAACGACCGTGCTTTCTCTGGCTGACGCCCAAAAAGCGCATGAAATGAGCGAAAGCGGCCATACTCGCGGAAAAATTGTTCTGCGCGTTGCCGAAGACCCGAAATAAAGCCTGAAGCTGCCTAAACAGGAAACTTAAGGGAATCTGCTCTGGCATTGGAAGTAGAGATAATATCCAGTCCTGTGATCTCTATCAACCTGCCTGTAAAATTAGGATCTCTTTCGCAGTGAGAAAAAGAAACACATTAAGACTGAATCTCAGTGAAAGCAATTGATTCAGATTATCTGAGTATCTAAACTGCCGAGTGGGGGAGAGAAATGCCAGAACAGTCAAAAAAGTCCAGGAGCCTTATATCACTTTATATAGTCATTGCTTTATTTTATTACAATTACCGCATTTCAGGAAGGCGGAAATCGTATCCTCTTAGAATCCGTATCTCAGGAATCGGATTTTCATGTTAACCTTACTGAAGGTTCAACTTATAAACTCTAGATGGTAATCCTAATGGTCCCGAGAAAGTAAATGTGACAATAAGTAAAGATTCATACATTGCGCTCCAAAACACGTTTGTATTGACACAGCCGAGAAAAAGCTACCTTCCTGAAAATCCTGAGTTTACTATGAAAGAAAGCGGAATTCATCAAGTGTACGCCAAACCACTTAATCCCGGGACAATTTATATGGAAATCGAAAAACTCAGAAATTAATATAAGACTTGAGATACAATCCAAGTAATAGATTTGGGGATTATTATGGATAAAATCGACAATGTCAGAACGAGACAGCTTGAAGTAAATCTCGAACACTTTAATATTAGCCCGAATAGAGTTTCTGACACCAGCTTGGGTTTTCCTGAAGAAGTAAGAGACTATCGTTACCACTCAACAGATTACAGAAAAATTTGGGATTATTTAGGATTATTGTTTTTTATGTTATTAGATTCTTTTAAAGGAAGATATCCACTTCCAAAGAAAACAGCATTAGTGCTAATACTCGCTTTTCTGTATCTAATAAGTCCAGTTGACATTGTTCCAGATATTTTTCCTTTAATTGGATTTGTAGATGACGTCGCTGTGCTTGCTTTTGCATTTATCTTTATTAAAGATGACTTGGAAAATTATAGGGTCTGGAGAATAAGTAACTGAAAAACCAATATCATTAAAGCTTTAACTTCCTGGAATGTAAGTTTAAGAAAAAACATCTACTATTTTTGATTTTATACATCACGTGCATAAGTCCTAATTGGAAAAATTTGCTTATCTGCCTTTTGTCTACATTAAGATTATACATCCTCAATTGCTTTCAGGAATGCTCGAATCTATTCTCTTCCAGTAAGTTTTCATCCCATTGCAGGTTAAATATGCACCTGCAGGCACTTGGATAAGTACAAGAATCAAGGTCAGTATATCAACGCCAGAACCCATTACACTTGATAATATCACAAACTTTACTAACGGATTCAATAGATTCAGAGTTCCTAGAACTCCAGGCATTATTATTGAAATTACAATGAATGGTGCTAGTAAGACAAGAATAAATCTTGACTTTGACAGTATTTCCTCTGAATAAGCAAATCCACCAAAGTAAGTAATTCCTAAAAACGCTTTGTCCGAAGTTAGAGAACCTGGAACAAAGACAAGATGAAGAAGCTCATGAATGAAAATAATAACTATACTCAGTCCAAGAAAGTACGCAAGGTCTTGTAAGTCTATGGTTATTGATATCCGTGACGGAGTAATGCCAAAATCTGCTAAGGAGAAAGGCGAAAACATATCAAGGATTTTTAAAGAAGGTAGGGCGCTCAGAATCATTAATGGGATCGCTACGAGTACAGCGGAAGCGAGATTTTGAGGCTCACGCAGCTCTATCCAATTGTTTGCAATTAGTTCTGAGTGCCTTTCGGAGTTTATTTGAGGAAATTTGTATTTCAGCCGAATAATGCTTTCTCCTTTTACATTATACTGAAAACCGATTTCATTTTTACATTATGAAGAGAAGATGGCAATTATAACATAATAAATTTACGAATTAAGTAAGGTTAAAAACAAAATACTCCCGCTTAAGGGCGACAGTTTTTATACATTATCCCTACTTCAAAAAAAATAAATTATTTTATTCCTGCTAACTCCGACGCTTTCTCAAGATGAGCTGTACCGGAATCGCTAAGAGTTTTGGCTTTTTGAAAATTTTCAGCTCCTACAGTACCATTTTTCGCTTCATTTGCTCCCTGCAACAAATACTGACCTGCAGAGTTATAGTCCTGAAGAGCCGCCCCCCATTCTTTCTGTGCATCCTGGAGTTTTGAAGATACAGTATATTGATCATTTTCTTGAATGGCATTCTGGGTATCATTTACTGTTTGTTGTGCATACGCCACGAGCGCGGTATAATTAGAATTATTTGCAGCGCTGGATATACTGTCTAAATCTGTTTTAAGTATCTTCAAATGCTTTTGGACATTATTTACCCATGCAATGTCCTGGTAGGCCGACTTGAAGGTATTTAGCGGTGAATTTGATTGAGCCTGCGAAGTATTTTCATTATTTTGTGATCCTACAAAAAACCCGACAATCAGTGCAATCAGCAAGATAAACAATATGAAGTAGATATATTTTTTCATATACACTCGCCTAAAATTCCATTTTTGGCTATTTAAATTCAGAAGAGATGTATTAGAAGATTTCTGTTATGTTTTTCCATACTTTATATAAAATATATGAAAGTTTCTTTGAGAAAACGTGCATATAGAGACATCCAAATCAGAAATAAGCTTGTATTGAATATTTTTTTATTATATTTCCACCCCAGCGCAGACCAAATTATTTGGTTAAGAGGAGTATAAAAAAGAAAATTGATTGGAGATAAGACATCTGAGTATTGGGAATGGGGGGTGAAAAATGGCGTATATTAGAAAGAAATATCACCAGATGTCTTTACTATATAATGTTTAGAGGTGATCATATAAATGCTATGATATACTGCTATTTAACATGCATTTATTTCAGTACTTGTATCTTTGATTTCAAAAAGATGCGCCAGCGTAAATGTGATATCTCATTTGTCATTCCCAAAACTTCTTCGTCTTCACATAATTCCTTTCTGCAACCAAAATATCCCTGTAAAACGCCTCTTCATCCACTCTCATTTTTTCAATCACCCTTGACGCCGTATCAGGCCCAATCCCCCTGCTGGCAAGTGCAATAACTGCCTTTTTCCCTTGCGAGCGCACTATGCTTGCGTTTCTGTAAACTCTCTGTATCCGCTTCTTTTCTTCGGGGGAGACTTTGACATTTTTTGCCTGTTTTTTGACAAGGTTAATTTCCTCTTCTTCCCAGGG
>JAMXLQ010000106.1 GCA_024280975.1 Methanosarcina sp. | reverse complement strand
AGGCGTTGTCACTTGTTTAGTAAGTACAATCCTTATCTTACCCTTTGTCCATCCTGACATGGGGTTCTCGCTTTATTATTACTCCTGGTTCCATGTTATTACTGCGCTTGGGTCAATGGCAGTTTTTGCAGCTTTGAGTCTCATTGAACGAGAATTCAAAAGAAAGAAAATGAAAGCTTATTATTACCCTCTCCTTATCCTCGGAACTGGTATTCTTGGGCTTATATTTATCAAAATTTTATCTCCATCCCTTTACTCCCTAATTATAAGTGCACCAAGTACTGTTTTTGGAATTCAAACCGGTGGGCCTTCTACTATTGGTGAAGTTTCTTCAATATTCTACAAGGGTGGCGTCTTTACCTTATCGAGTGCTTTTGCAAATTTCACGACTACAGGATTCCTAGCTTCTTTGCTAGGTATGGTTATTCTGGCTGTGAACCTGTTCAGAAGACCAAAGCCCCAGGAATTGTTGCTTCTTATCTGGAGTTTCTTTATTCTCCTTGCCATTTACAGCCAGAACCGTTTTGCATATTACTATTCCATAAACGTTTCAATCCTGAGTGCCTATCTGGGAGGTTTGCTGCTTGACAAAGTGAATTGGAATGAACTTGACCAGAAATTCAAGAGTACTGTAAAATCGCCTGCAGATATCCCTAATGCCTTTAAATTCATCAAAATACAGCAGCTATTTGCAGTCCTGCTCATAGCAATATTTCTGATTTATCCGGCATACGGGTCTGCAATGCTACAGGCAACTGGCTCAAACGATCCTCCTGGTCCTTGGATGGAAGCTTGTGTCTGGCTGCGTTCAAACACTCCTGATCCAGGAATGAACTACAATGCCATTTATGAAGCTCCTAAAAACGGTGAGCTTTTCAATTATCCTGATACTGCATATGGTGTTATGTCCTGGTGGGACTACGGTCACTATATCGAAACAATCGGTCACAGGATGCCCAATGCAAACCCCTTCCAGGCTGGAGTAGGAGGACGCAGGGTAAGCATTAACGAGACAAATCAGCCAGGTGCTGCAACCTTTTTCACGGCTCAATCCGAAAAAGAAGCAACTGCAGTGCTCAAAGCCATAGATCCAAGACCTGACAAGATGGGTGCACGTTACATAATATCTGATGCCAAAATGGCCACAGACATATTCGGTGCAATGCCTGCTTGGACTCTTGATACCGACGGATACTATCAGCCTTACTGGACAAGCAGTGGATATCAGGAAATTCCTTCTACCAGGTACTTCAATTCTATGGAAGCACGGTTACACATCTTTGATGGAAACGGTTTGAAGCAGTACCGTATGGTTTACGAGACTGAAGCTTACCAAACTGACGAATCTATGTATAAACAGATTTATAATTACTTCTTTGGAGGCAATATCCCGGTAGCGAATACTGGTTATGTTAAGATCTTTGAGTACGTCAAAGGTGCAAATATAACAGGCACGGCTTCTCCCAATGAGACTGTTAAAATAAACACTACAGTTTTTACAAACCAGGGAAGGACCTTTGACTACTCACAGTCAACAACTGCGGATTCTCAGGGCAGGTATGAATTTACAGTGCCTTATTCAACTGAGGGTCCGATTGCGGGCCAGACCCAGTTCAATACCGCACCTTCAGGCCCTTATGTACTAAGTTACGGTAATACGACTAAAGAAGTAAGAGTAAGTGAAGATGCCGTGTTAAAAGGAGAAGAGATAAAGGTCTAAACTAGCAAGTCTAAACCAGAAGGAGTGTGCTTTTTCACTCTTCTTAACCTTTATCTTTCTTCTTTTTGTGTTTTTATTTTTGGATTCTATGTTTTCAACCTTATTTTTGAGCCGGATTTGTGACTATTTATTTTACTTTACTTTACTTTACTTTACTTTACTTTCCCGCTATCTAGATATACTATTAAAAAAACCTACTTCGCAGGTGAAGTATGATGAAAAACCCTATCATAGGCTACGTCTGGAAATTCGGAGACGACGTCGATACAGATGTGATCATTCCCGGAAAATATCTGCGGACCAAGGACATGCAGGTTTTTGCAGCTCATGCAATGGAGGGCATTGCCCCTGAGTTCGCAAAAAAGGTAAAACCAGGGGATATTATTGTAGCAGGCAGCAATTTCGGCTGTGGCTCGTCAAGAGAACAGGCTGAACTCGCTTTAAAACATGCAGGTATAGCCTGTGTTGTCGCAAAATCTTTTGCAAGGATCTTTTTCCGAAATTCGATCAATGTAGGGCTCCCTCTTATGGAAGCTGATATCGATTGCCAGGAAGGCGATGAGATAAAGGTCGACCTGTTAAAAGGCGAGGTTACAGTTCAAGGAAAAGGCACGTTCAAGGGAAATAAGTTGCCGGATTTTCTGCTCCAGATACTTGCTGACGGCGGGCTTGTAGCTCACAGGAAAAAGATCCAGAGTGAGCAAAAAGAGTAACTTGATCTAATATGTATCGAAATAAATTATAATCCGGAGATTGCTCAATATAGTCCGTGACCCAAAATTCCAAAAAATAATGATCTAAAATAGTCTGTCACCCAGAAAATAAATCCTTCAAAATAATCGATACTTATGATTTTTCCTGATGAATATAAACATGTAGGCATGACAAAATCCTTCTGCCCGAGTACTGAAGAGCCAATCTATTTCCTGACTGATTACCTAATTGCAGAACGGGAAGATCCTCAGACAGGCGGCTCCGAACATGCAGTCTATCACGTAAAAAAAACTGGTGAGGGATTGCTAAGGAAAGTTGAAGCTCTCAAAACGATAGCTTCAGGAGAAGAGGTAGTAAAATATAGCAAGGAGCTGAATATAAAAGACCGTGCGCTCCTGATCGAAACTGCAAAAAAACTCTGTACCGGCAAAGTGAACACGGTAGTCTTTACAGGTGTGGACAAGCATGTTACTTTTGTTCATGATCCTGACCTTTCAAGCATTCTTGGGCTTGAAATCCTTGATGTTGCTCCTCCTTATCCTTCCTGGCTTTCCTTAGTTGTGAGAAGACTTGAAGCCAGCGGAATTTTCGGGGACCTTCAGATCAGGTTTACCGAAAAGGTAATTGACCTCAGGCTTTTCGAAGGAAAAAATACCGTTTTTCCGTGCAGCGCGTCAGGACTGGAAGGAAAATGCCTAGATTCGGATGTACTCACGGAAAATGGACATTTGCTGGTAGGATGTGAGATTTCAAGGACCCTTTTTGAGATGCGTTTTCCTAAACTTGAGTATTCCTTTGTAAATCTCTGCCCTTTCAAGTCCGAGATAGTTGTGCCCTCAAAACCTTTTATTACTCGCTGCTGCAGGTCTGAGAATTCAGGACTTGTAACAATTTCAGGTTTTGATGGAGCCGTAGTCCATTGGGGAGCATCGGAATACCAAGTTGCTGAAGCTATCCGAAAACTTGTAAACAGTCTGAGGCAGAGTTCAGAGGATCTAAATAGTCAATCGAAAGAATAAGAGTGTCCGCAAATTAAATTGCAGGACTTTTGAGTTTATTTAAGGAAACTTGTACCTGTAAACGGATAATTTAAAAATTTTTCATTTTGAAATTTTATCTATTTATTTTGTACCTTTGTCCAGACAGTTACGCTTCTTGCTCCTCTCTTTCTGCTTACATAAACTGCTGACGACAAACATGAGGGGGAGAATCATTTATGGTGTAGGTTTTTAGGCGTTTTTTGCCGCAAAACGTTCGTTTTAATACTAACAGAATATATTCACTGGATATGCCCATAGATTATAATAAGCATTCTTTAAACATTCGTTTAAAGTTTCTCAGACTGGTCTACTCAATTGTATATTTTCTCCTAGGGTAAATTAAAACCGGTATTGAAGATAGATTGAAGTAATGCGCACTTGTGAATATCTAATCGGGCCAAAAGCTCTCGTAGATGGCGATATATACCAATATATTTCGATTCTCCAAAAGCTATTTTTTTCACCAGTTACTTCTACCAAAGACATAGTTTTAAATTCAATTGC
>JAMXLQ010000105.1 GCA_024280975.1 Methanosarcina sp. | reverse complement strand
CCTTAACATCCGTCAACTTGACAGAACCCTTAATATCTTTAGGACTTATGCACTTGAAGTACAAAATCAAGCACATTAGACGTTGCAGCTAGATGCGTGTTTTAGAAAGTTGAAGGTCTGAAGCATGCTGATTTTTCAGTTCAACCGCGTAAGTCCTAATCTTCTTAATTCTATCAAACGTTTTTCCCATTATCTCCACTTACAGTTTATTCAATTAATCAAACAGCGTGTATACAGTTTTTTAACTGCATTTAATTATAAAATTGGGATATATAAAATACTAGAAATACAAATGCGAAACTGCTTAAAAAGCATACCATTGAAATTATGTCAAATCTAATTTTGCAGGTTACTTCAAGATACGAACTTTTTGACCTAAAAGGTTAGGATTTGAACTACTGTAAACAGAACTTTATAGCCAAAAAAGAATGAATCTTTTTGCCATACTTAAAATATGCTACTTTTGCCTTTTCCTCAGCTTCCATCCACCATATATGCAGGTCAAGATTCCAAATAGTCCAATATCGGGAATAGAGTTATTTCTATTATATTTGTTTCCGGTTGAGTTATTTATGTTCGAACTTCCATTATTGAATTCAGACTTTATATTTTTTGAATTATTAATTTTGGCATAAGGAAGGGGGAACTCCCTTGATTTATCTATATTCACAGTCTGGATTCCTTTTTGCCATTTGCCCTGAGCTTTTAGCTCATTGATTACAACGTTTCTGTCGGATTCTGGATGCTTTCCTGGAAATCCTAAAGATATACGAAAAACTCCTTCATCAGGCCTTTGATCATTTAACATGAGGAGTACGGATTCATTTTGAGTAAACTCCACCTCGTCTTCAACCCATACGTTGGATCCCATGTTAGTCTTCACTATTATGGTCTTTTCTGGTAAAGGATTAAAAAGCCACTCTTTAACCGTAATTGTATTATTCGTATAGTAGTCACAGACATCAATCTTACTTACTGTACCGATTACTATGCGGTCAGAGTTGTTTATCTGGTATGGTATTTCAGTAGACTCAGTAGACAGCATAGCAACTGCGAGGTTTGGAGCTAAAAGAAGCAGGAAAAAAGTAAATGTGGAAAATAAATTTAGTTGCTTCACCAACATTCTTCCATTCTTTTTTTAAGAAGTTAATATCGATTTTTTTCGCAATAAAATTTGCGCTGATCCATTCTAGAAAAGTTGGGAAGGACAATAAAATCCGAACGTTTTCGCATAGAAGGTTCGTATTTTAAGCGAAAATCTCTCATTTTTCTATCAAGATTTAGAATATTCTTCCCCAAATACGAACATTTTAATATTTCGTTCGTGGTTTGTGTTGCAAAAATGTTTTTTTGCATTTTGAGACTGTAGTTGGTACCTTTATGTACTATTTTTCATGGTGATGAGAATGATGAGCTTTCCTAATTGTAAAGGTTTTAACTGATTTTGTAAAATAACCAGATTTTTTGCAACGAAACCCACAAAAATACTATACATGCTCATTCTATATACAGCTTCGAATTCCTACCATCGAATGTTACAGAGTACTCATCAAGAATGTTTCTACCTATCAAGATATCTCCTGCAACATCATTAAAAAAAACTTCAATATCTTTGTGTTTATTCTGAAGGAATTCCAATTCTATAAAAGTGTACCATGTATTAACCGTGTCACCAACAACACTTACGCTTGCCATTAAATCCTTATCTAACCCGAGTTTAAACCAGATATCTTCGGGTATGACAACTGCATCTGAACCCGTATCAAGATATGCACAGGCTTTATGTCTCTTTCCTAGAACTGGATTAATGAGCGTTACAACGATAAGAGGATCATTATCGTGATAATCAAAAGTAGCTTTTTTATGCATAGTTTCTATTCCTAAGGCGGGCAACTGAAGGATTTTTACCTACTCTACGCACAAAAAAACGGTGGCCTGGGCGTTCTTTTCTTGCTTTTAAACTAACATCTTTAAGGTGATCACCGACCGATACAAGGTCATTAGCATCAATATCTATGGCTATTATTTTTCCATTGTATAGTCTTTCCCATTCTTCCTTATGGGCTTCATAGATATGTTTTGCTTCTACATCGAATTTATTAGAATCTGACATTATGCTCACCTTTTCGATTGGTTACTTATTGTGAACTATGTCTTATTAGCTAAATAATAATATCGGCTTTTTATTCACTGCCTTATTCTAAAAGAACATCGAACAAAAAAGAAAGGAATTTAACTACCCTACACAAAAATACATAGGGCTTGCATGCATACTATCACCTATAAAATGTCCTTCTAACCAATTTCTCTGCAAGCCCTGTGTAATATTCTAGTTTTAGGAAAAGTCGTTACTTACAGATTTTACCCTAATTTCACACAAAGCCTGACAGCTGCAGGCATTCTGTTATGACACAAAAAGGAAAGAAAAAAGAATAGATTATTTAACAACTTTATAAAGAGGTTCTCTTAACTTTTCATTTCCGTTTTCATCAAGCTCTCTGATTGTGAACTCTGTAACTATCAAATCAAATTTTTGGTCAGGATCTTCCACGAACTTTCGGATATCATCAATTTCTAAATCAATTGGTGTAGGTTCATCATCATCTTTGAGTTTTACTAAAATTTCTTCGTAGTGGTTGAGTTCTGCGAGTTTTTCAAGTGCTTCAATTATTGTCATTTTAGTCATGCTTTTATTCCTCCTTTTCCGTAATTCAATCGTTTTCTAATTCATTCATGGATTCCGTTTCTTCTTCCAGTTCCACGAAATCTTTTACAATATAGTCACAAGCAGGATTAGGGCAATATTGGCCTATTCTCTTGAATTGCTTTCCTTCAGTCCCAAAAGCTGTTTTAAGGTATTCTTTATCACATTTTGGACATACCGTTTTAGGCTTTGCGCCTCTCTGTCCTTGTCGTCGCTTTGTTTCAACCATCGGTTAACCTCTTGTCTGTTCATAAGTGGAGCGCAGCATAAGAGAGTTTCGGGAAAGAAAGAAATTAAAATTTAGATAAGTACTCGTTCTCGTACTCATCTCTGAAGTTTTCACAGGTTCTTAATATGCTGTTTTGTCCTGGCCTGTTTATCCTCATTAAGCTGGGAGTTAGTACCTCAAAGGTGAAACCATATTCCTTTTCGTAATGCTCAATTCCCTTCACAAGCCATTCTTTAAAGCTCATTGGTTGCCTTTGTGTTATTCTTCCACCATGCCTGTTAAAGTAAGCGTGCTGAATTGCGATATTTTGCTTTTGTGCTGTTCCCATTCTCATCTTTGTTGCGCTCCTATTACGTTGCTCTATACTATAGAATGCAGTTAATAGTATTTATAGACATGCTGTATTCTATAGTATATATCACGTTCATGATAAAAACAATAACAAGAGTGTGCAACGATTCTAAGCCATTTTAAGCACTTCAAAAAATAAGCTTGACTTGATCATGCCCTTTAGTAAAAATTGAACAGAAAGCCGGAGAATAAGCTTGTGTACTCTTCTGAAAAACATGAGATAATTTTCTACAATAGTTAAGATTATATTGCAAAAAGTTGACAACTGTGTATGGATATAAAAGAAGTACAAGTTAAAGGAGCTAATTACCACGGAGCTGATCTTCATGGAAAAGACTTCCATGGAATGGATCTGCGAAGAGCTGACTTTGGAAAAGCTAACCTTGAAGGAGCTTACCTTGAAGGAGCTTACCTTGAAGGAGCTTACCTTAAACAAACTGACTTTAAAGGAGCTCGCACTGGAGGAACTTGCATTCCAAGAGAATCCCCATAAAATCCAACAGTTTGTCAATTTTTTCCAATGGAAATATACCAACTCAAAAATAGCTCAAATTCCAGAGAATTTCTATTGGAAATACATTTCAGGTCATTAACATGATTAACTTTTTCAACGGAGTCAAAATAAGTAATGAAATTAACAAGCTCAAAATTAATCATCCTCTTAAAACTTTGTCGCCTGAACTAATCAAAATAGGGCCTTAAAATTAATCTATCATTAATAAATTTCATCCAATCTGTGTAATAATAATTACATGTATGAAAAAATACCAATATATAGCTAAATTGTAAAGCATTTTTCTATAAAGATTAATTCTTCAATAAAT
>JAMXLQ010000104.1 GCA_024280975.1 Methanosarcina sp. | reverse complement strand
AACTTTATCATAAATCTGATTATAGAGCTCGGCTTTTGCACTCAGTTCTTTAAAGAGGTCGTCGCCAGTATCATGATTCTTAGGCGTTTTATACAGGTTTGCATTAATATTGCCTGCGTTTGAGACTGCACATGCGATCGGAACAAATAAAAACATAATGAGAACTAATAGACACAAAGCTCTGGTTTTGCTTCTATTATACATAGTTGAATAATAGTAGAAAGGTATATAAAAATTTATTGATAAAATCGATCAAATAGTATGAAAAGACAATTAAAACTACATATGTTGAAAAATATAATTAAATAAAGAAATAATAATAGGTAGTAGAAGATTAAAAGCTCTGATTTTTCTTTCAGTAAATATAGTCGAATAATAAGAGACATATATACAAAACAGTTATTGAGAGAATAGATACAAAAAGGAGAAATAGGCGATTAGAAACACAGATAATGAAAAATATAGGTAAAAGAAGAATTCAGCAATAAAAATACAGGGAAAGAGGTATTAAGCAATAGAATACAGGTAAAGATTATTCGTAATAGGAACATAGGGGAAAAACAATTTAGGCAAAATTAAATATGTAGCTAATAAAAATTCAAGTAGCAAAAATAGAAATGATTGAAAGCTCAAACAAAAAGTAAAAAATGAAAGAAAAGTTACCCGCATAGGATTACCTAGAAGATAAAGCCATAAAGATAAATTCTCAAAGTTTGAGAGAGGGCCTGAACACCTCGGAACAATATTTGTCAAAGATCTGATCTTCAACCTGTTCGAATAACTTCTTGTAGTCTTTCGATTTGGGATCGTGCTTGCTCATAGTTTTCTTGACTTCAGCGTTCATCTTATCAAGAGTTTTCTGGTCGAAACCTTCCGTATTCTCCATAGTAAACATAAAAATCATACTCTGAAATTACCTATTTAGGTACTGGAATTTTTAAAGTCGTTAGCTGCCGTATTACCAACATAATATTACTGTACAATTCTGAAAATCACTACACAAATATATTAGTCACATAATTTAAATTTTATTATTGGCAAATCTTCATATGTTCGAAAAGAACTTTTGATCCTATATTATAAGTTTTATATTATACCTAATATATTAGCTTTCTCTTTTAGACAGATCTTCGTGTGCACTATAAAGGACCGAAGTCTCAAACTATCAGTAGTAAAATTTTTAGTAAATATTTCATTTTACACAGCCGTTGATTTAAGCATATTTTAAATAACAAATCACTTATTTGATTACTCATATAAATATTTTACACTTATGTAATGTTCATAGGACATATACATTGTTACATTGAGATCTGAATATATAATGATTATCTAATTATTTGAGTCCCTGAGAAGAGATCCTATAATAGTTACCCCAGAAACCGGTTAAAGACAGAATTTTAGAAGACCGTTTCTTAGATCAATGAACAAGGTGAGCCTTTCGCACTCGAATATTCCGCCTAGTTTATGGGGTTAGTTTTATTAGCTCTTCGGAGTACTATAGAGGTATAGAAAAGTATTCGAGTTGATAACAAAGTGCGACCAGTCTCACAAAGAGTGAACGCGAAAAAGACTCATGAAAATAATACCGAGTTTGGAAAATCTACCTCCGAGCTTCTTATCCTGAAGCCTGAAGGTTATCCGTTAAGCGGCATGATGGATGAATATCCTGTTATTGAAAATAGGGATGTTTTTGAATTCTATGCTAGGGAACAGTGGAATGGGTATGTTGCCCGTAAGGGAGACTATCTCTTTGATCGACGGATGTTTCCGGATTTTGCTTACCGCATCATAGATGTGGAACCTGCAGAGTCCATAATAGGTAATTCAACCTCAATTATTGTAACTGAAGAAGAAAATGGTCTTCCCTCCTCGGGAGAAATAAAGAGTAGCGTTAAATTTGAAGACGTAATCGGGCAAGAACTTGCAAAGCAAAAGTGTAGGCTGATCGAACGCTTCCTTGAAGAGCCCGAGCGCTTCGGAAAATGGGCTCCCAGAAATATCCTCTTTTATGGACCTTCAGGTACCGGAAAGACTATGCTTGCAAAAGCTCTTGCAAACAAAACTGATGTGCCCATCATCCCTGTTAAGGCTACTCAGCTGATAGGAGAATATGTTGGAGACGGAGCCCGCCAGATCCACCAGCTTTATGACAGAGCAGAAGAGATGGCTCCCTGTATAATTTTTATTGATGAGCTTGATGCCATAGCCCTGGACAGAAAATTTCAGGAGTTGAGGGGAGACGTAAGTGAGATTGTAAATGCTCTTCTGACTGAAATGGATGGCATAGTGGAACGCGATGGAGTATGTACTATCTGCTCCACAAACAGGATCTATTCCCTGGATTCAGCTATAAGAAGCAGGTTCGAAGAAGAGATCGAATTCGTTCTTCCCGGAGAAGAAGAAGTCGTGAGGATACTCGAATCAAATGTAAAAACCTTCCCCTTGCAAGTAGAGGACTGCAACTTCCGGGCTCTTGCAAAGAAAGCAAATGGACTTTCGGGTAGGGACCTTGTGGAAAAGGTTTTAAAAACCGCTCTTCACCAGGCAATTATAGAAGACCGGGAGATAGTAGCAAGTAAGGACTTTGAAAACGCGCTTGCAAAACTTGGCAGAAAAGACCTTCCTCAGGGTCCGTCTGAACTTTATATTTAATAAGCAAGAAAGCAGGCACATTACTGCCAAAACACCAAAATTTGAAGGTACTTATTTTTAAAGTACCATATATTTTAATGGCTATTTTTGAAGAATTATTGTTTAAAAGTACATCTTTTTAGAGTATAACGCTTTTACTCACTTCAACATAATGCCTTTACTCACTTCGGTAGAATGGTTTTTTTCACTTTACTTCAGTCTAATACTTTTACTTATTTATTTTGTTTATCTGAAAAAGCAGGAATAATTTTATGTACAAAAATTGTTATTTTCTAACAGGCACTTATTTAAAGGAACTTAACTAGATATGAACTAAAAAATAAAAGGGACCCCCATGAATGAGATACGTGAAATTGACCGATTTGAATGTAAAGTTATAAATGTAATTCAGAACCTGATGTGGAAGGGAGTAACAGTAGAAGAAAACTGCACAAAAGGCAGAGTATATTTCGGAAGAGTGAATGGTGAGTTCAATATTAATAACGGAGATACTCTTTATTTAGGTATCAGGCCTGTCTATGAAGTAGAAGACAAAACCATGCAGGTCACACTTTACGATGCCGAAAACAAAAAACTTGATTGGACTCTAGTCTAAATTATTCTGTCCTGTTCCGATGCAGATTATATCTGCTAAGTTTCTTTTCTACTAATGTCTGAAAAAAAAGTCAGAAATTTTTAAGTTTTGCTTAAAAATTTGAACGTGTTATATTTTATTTTAGATAACTTTTACAGGAATAATCAAAGTTTCATTTTAAGTATTATTCAAACTTTTTGAATAAAAAGTTGAAGTTTTATTTCGATCTGTATGGGATTTCGATTTCCATCAGGTCTTCGGCGATAACTACATTTTCAAATACCTTTATAGAATCGGTCAGGAGAGGTTCAGCATCATCAGTATACCGGGAACTTATATGGGTGAGGATCAACTTCCTGACTCCTGCCTCTTTTGCGAGGGCTGCGACTTCTCCAGCTGTCGAATGTTTAGATTCCTCTGCCCAATCTGCCATCTCGTCCGCAAAACTGCCATCATGAATTAGCACATCTGCACCTCTGCTGGCTTCGAGAATAGGCTCGCAGGGCCTGGTATCTCCACTATATACAATAGTTCTTCCGGGTCTTAAAGCTCCCATTACATCTTCCGGTTTTACGAGTTTTCCATTGACTTCTACAGAATTCCCTTTTTGCAATTTTGCGAAAAGAGGGCCAGGAGGGATACCCAGTTCGACTGCTCTTTCTCTATTGAAACGCCCTGGACGAGGATTTTCTATAAGGGCGTATCCAAGGCTTGGAATACTGTGTTCGGTTTTTAAGGCCCGGATCACATATCCATCTCTTCCCACAATATCTCCAGGTTTCAACTGGATGCCCCTAATTTCGTATTTAAGGTTGAAATAACCAAAAGCTTTAAAAAGCTCAGTAAATTCCCTAGTCCCATCAGGGCCGTAAATTAAAAGAGGATCCTTCCGTCCCATGAAAGACATAGTCTGGATAAGGCCAGGGATTCCCAGAAAATGGTCCGCATGAAAATGACTGATAAAAATAGAGGACAGGCTCATCATTCCTGTCTTTGCCCGCATCATCTGCTGCTGGGTGCCTTCTCCACAGTCGAATAGGATAAGCTCTCCTTCCCGATTGACCATTACTGCGGATGGATTTCTGTTGCGGGTAGGCAGAGAGCCTCCAGTCCCAAGAAAAATTATGCGAAGCATACTGAACTCACTAATACTCAAGAGGTATTTATTGATTACCACCTGAAAAGCACATAGAAACCCACCATGAATTTAAATTGT
>JAMXLQ010000103.1 GCA_024280975.1 Methanosarcina sp. | reverse complement strand
GTACTATTGGAAGCAATATCCGTACCTTCTTCCCAGTTAGAAATCTGCCAGAGATTAAAAGGCATATTATGTACATACCATGAATCTACATGATAAGGTTGTACAGATTTATTATCATACCCGAAATACCCCTTTGTGTAGACAGTAAACAATTTCCAACCAAGAGAATTGTATTCGCTTACGGAAGATATTAGAGAAGGTGTATAAAGCGAATTATCTCCGGATTGTAAGTTCATCTTATTTTCTTTATTAATTGGTTGAATTGTATTATTGTTAACTTTCAAATTATCAATCAAAAAATGACCTCGATTTGTAAAAGTTATGTTCGATCCATCTTCTAATTGATACATCCTTGAATTACTTTTGTCTGAAACGTTATTGTCTTCCGGTGTTGAAATTTTGTCTTTGTTCGCTTTACAATAATTAGAAACTACATCATCTGTATCCAGGTTTTTTGTATTAGAATTTAGTGCATCTATTAGACCTTGTTCCAGTTCAGAAGGCTTAACACTTGTTGTCAAATTATCTTGTGCACTTACAGTCGACACAAACACCGTGCATAGAAGTAATACTGCTAAAAACAAACTTTCTATCTGAAATTTCTTCTTTGTTATCGTTTAAATTACTCCTATGTGCTTTACCCAGAAGCAATTTAAAAGTTAAATATTCCCAAAGCTAACATAATCATGCCTTCTAAAACCTGTTTTATTGAATTGGAATTATTTTGGAAATAGTATTTAAACCCCATAAACTTCTTTATGTTAAAAGTATATAAACTTTCTGTGTAAACTCTTAAACTGTATAAATTTCATACTTATGTAGAGTCTGTGAATATTTCCTTATCTTTTATGGTTTGATTATTGGATAGAAGATATATATGAGCAAATTGCCTTAACTCATACGCGAAAGTGATGTGAATGGACAGCACGAATATGATAGTTAGGCAAGCAATAGAATTCGGTGCAAAAGCACATGCCGAGCAGCTTGATGATGCCGGAAATGACTATTTTATAGCCCACTGTTGGCAGGTCTATGAAATTGTAAAAATACTTTATCCTGATGACTTTGAACTACAGACGGCTGCTCTGCTTCATGATACGTTAGAAGACACCGATACGACATATGAGAAATTAGTTACCACATTTGGTGCAAATATCGCAGATCTCATCCGGGAGGTCACACATGAAAGAAAAGAAGATGATACAGGATGGTATTTTCCTCATTTGCACTCTATACGCGGGATCGTCTTAAAATTCGCTGACCGTGCCTCAAATTTGTCCCGGATGGAAGGTGTATGGGATGCTGAAAGGATTGAAAAGTATCTAAAAAAGTCAAAATTTTGGCAGTCAGAAGATATATGAAGAGGAAATAGAACTAGTAATTAGTTAAGTCTACACTTCTTTTTTTCCAGTCCTTTTCACATTATATTAATTATTCAGCTTTATAGAAACCCCTCTAAAACAACAAATTTCATTAGCTTGAACATAATTGTCTGAGATTCTTACTCATTCATACTTAGCATTTCTGTGGTTAAGTCAAACCTGCTTTCTACAAAGCTGAGTTTTCTACGTTACTAGTTTTCCCAAAACACTAGTTTTACAAAAAATTGGAATACTGTCGTTATGTATTTATGTTAACGTCGTTAAGTAGAGGTATTTATAAAAATAAATTTATTCTAAGACATAATAAACAAGCCTTAACAATAATTAGACTAGCAAAAATATGGATATTGATGAGAAAAATGAGGATAAATAAACAAAAATTAACAGTTACACTCCTTCTAGCTATTTTAATAGCATTTATACCCCTCGGAGCAGCCGCTCCTGTCGGAACTTCAGAAAACGCAACCGTAGAGGCCGCAAACAGTTGGCTTGGAGTTAAATTCGTACATGGGGGCAATAACACAACTACTATTGACTGTTCTCATTTAGTATATCAAGTATACAGCCAGGTAGGTGCCAAAGGTATATTTTTCCAGAAAGTACCCGATATGAAAAACAATACAGATTATGTTAATACAAGCTCACCAGCTCCTGGAGACGTGATCTTTTGGCAAAAGGATGTCACTCAAAATAATAAAACATACTGGCTTGCCACTCATGTGGGAATATACATAGGAAATAATCAGTTCATAGACCCATCTTTTGACACAAAAAATGTTACCACAGAAAATATCACCGGTGTGTATGAAGAAGGAATGCCGTACTTTGCAAAATGTCCCATATTTAAAAGACCATCAAAGTTCTATTGTCTCTCAAGGAACAAAGACTCCTCGTAAGACAATGGAAGCTTGATGTTATAACCTGCTTTCGGCAGGTAATTTGTTTTTTTCGTAGTATTTTTACTGATAGCGTTTACATTTACAATATTTAGATAGAAGCTAAGTAAATTTCTTTTTTCATTGGGCACAAATAAATTTATTCTTTCTAAATATTATATTTTATTTATTCTCCAAACATAATAGAAAAAATTGGAAAGTTATTTAAGTAATAATCCTAAATTTATTCATAATACAGTCTCGATTAATGAGGATAATTGAATTAGAATTGATAAATTTAAGGATATGAACTAATGAATTTTTTATGTCGATTTTCAGGTTTAGTATTGCCGTTTGAATATATCAGAGCACTTAAAGACCTCTATTCCAACTTTGGAGGAGTCAAATAAATGGTAGCCTCTTTACTGGCACATGTTGATTTAATTCTCGGTTTTTCGATTCTAATTCTTACTATATTTTACAGATTTGAATTTCCTCCTGTATTAGGGTTTCTTGTAACCGGAGTGCTAATAGGTCCTTACGGGCTTGGGATTATAAATGGAGGTCACGAGCTAGTAGACTTAAACTCCGAACTCGGAATGATTTTTCTGCTATTTACCATAGGAGTTGATCTTTCTTTAGGCGAACTCTGGAAAATGAAAAAAGACGCTATAATGGGGGGAACCCTTCATCTCCTCTTCACGACAATTTTAGTTTTTATTGTCTGCTCGGCTCTGGGCTTCAGTCCTGCTACCTCTATTTTCATAGGTTGTATGCTGCTTTCACACAGCAGTACTGCGGTAGTACTCAAAGTTCTTCAGGATAGAAATGAAGTCTTTACTCCCCATGGAAAAACTTCACTTGCTATTCTAATATTCCAGGATCTGACAATAGTACCAATGGTACTGATGACTCCTATGCTTGCAGGAAATTCTGTGAGTTTTGACGGAGCACTTTCCGGCATGCTTCTTAAAGGCTCCCTTATTATCCTGGTTTTTATTCTGAGTGCCAAACTCGTGGTTCCCTGGATATTTTACTATGTAGGTAAGACAGGTAGCAAACAGTTATTCCTGGTCAGTGTTATATTCATTTGTTTATCAGCAGCTGTCTTCACTTCAAGCATCGGGTTATCTCTCGCTCTTGGGGCCTTTTTAGCCGGAACCGTTATATCAGGGTCTTCCTACAACCATCAGGCAATGGGTAATATTTTACCTATAAAAGACATGTTCATGAGTTTTTTCTTCGTGTCTGTTGGTACACTTCTAGATGTCAATTATTTGCTTGATAATATTCCAATGCTTAGTCTTGCAACAATCTGCATACTTATCCTGAAGTCGATTGCAGGAATGATTACAACTTCCCTTACAGGACATCCTCTTCGTACAACTATACTTACAGGACTTGCCCTTTCACAGATAGGAGAGTTAGCTTTTGTTCTTTCCAGTTTAGGACTGGCATATTCTCTCCTGACAGAAGAAACTTACCAGGCAATTCTGGCAGTTTCAATCCTTACTATGGCAGTAACCCCCTTTTTAATCAATGCTTCTTACAAACCTGCCGATTTCATTGTCAAAAAGGCTTCAAATACGGCTTTTGGCATGAAACTTGTACGCGGTTTATCAGGAACTCTTGAAGAAGAAAAACATGCTGAGCCTGAGATAAAAGATCATTTAATAGTTGTGGGATTTGGTTTTACTGGAAAGACAGTCTCAAGGGCAGCAAAAACTGCAGGTATACCACATGTCATCGTAGAATCTGACCCTGAGATTGTTAAGCAAGAAAAAGAAAAAGGAGAAAAAATAAAGTATGGGGATGCAACACTTGGAGTCGTACTGGAAAATGCCGGACTAAAATATGCAAGAGTCATTGTTATTGGGATTTCTGACTCAGCAGCTACAAGGAAAATAGTAGAGAAGGCAAAAGAACTGAATCCTAATGTCTGCGTAATTGCCAAAGTCCGAGATCTACAGGAAATGAAAAGCCTCAATGCATTGGGTGCAGACGAAATTATTCCCGAAGAATATGAAACATCAGTAGAGATTTTTGTCCGCATGCTGGAGAAGTATCTGGTTCCACAGGAGGATATCGATAAACTGGTGAATGATGTTAGAGCTAATGGTTACAGAATGATGCGAAAACTGTCTGTTGATTCAAAAGGAATTGACAGCGGATTCAGTATAAAAGAAGGTCTTCCCGGAGTCGATATCCAGGTGCTTAAAGTCGGAACCGGTTCTATTTTTGAAGGAAAAACTCTTGCAGATCTAGAATTGAGAAAAAAGCATGGAGTGACAATACTTTCTATTCGTAGGGGTTCGGAAATGGTTTATACTCCCTACGGGGATTTCTTACTCAAGGCAAAAGACGCTTGTGTTCTCCTGGGGAAACCAGAAAATCTCTTCGATGTAAGGGAATTCTTTGAGAGTGTTCGCGGATAAGTATCACTCTCTTTTTATTTTTCGGTTATCTATTGTTATGAGGTTGATATTTTCAGGATTCATTTTTCAGTGCTAGAAATCCTATTTTTGTGCATCAAAGCATGATTACCATAACCTCATTGAATTGCAAAAAGGATATGATGCGACATTAAGAGTGTTTTTGGAAATAATATCAACCAACTAATAGTGCACGACCAAAAAAATAGTTATTAGCAAAAAATCAGTCTTGGGAGCATTGATTAAGTTTTTTCTGAGTATCAAGAATAAAATGCCTCCCAATAAGACCTTCTTATTTTCTTGTTACAATTATAATTATGGACTGAGATCAAACTATGTGAATTGCCTAACAAATGAGGTAGCAAAAATGGGTAATAAGTACAACTCGGTTGAAGACTATTTTGCAAAAAATAAAAAATTCTTTAATGATGGCAATTCAAACGTTAAAAAAGCTTTTTTCTTGCTTGGCAGATATCGCAAAAGCATGGCAAATGCAGAGAAGTATTATGTTGAGAAAGGCGAAGAGAATGGTTTTCAGATAAGGTGACGAAATTATTCACACAAAGATACAGAAAAAAAAGTAAAATAGTAAAAACAGCAAAAATTAGAGAGTAAATCTTTCAGGGGACAATCTGCAGAAAATAGAAAAAATAAAGCCGCAAAAATGCAGCTTTACTCAAGTTCAATGCTCATGTACGTGTTCATGCCCGTATATACGGCCATCCTCGTCGAGCTTTTCTCGCTTGTGCCTGATATAAGCCTCATTTATGGATTCCAGGCACTTTGTACAGAC
>JAMXLQ010000102.1 GCA_024280975.1 Methanosarcina sp. | reverse complement strand
AGAAGCTGCAGTGGGCACGCTAATAAAAGGAAGTTCAAGCTGGGTCGAAGCAAGTTTCGCAAGATCAATAGACCTGCCGCTTCCAACCCCCAAGAGAAAACTTGCCTCTACTTCAAGGGACTTCTCTACAATCTTTTCAACATCTTCCATAGCCGCTTTGCACGTTAAAACCGTTTCCGTGCTACTACCTACCCCTTTAAGGAGGTCGCTAACTCTCTTGCCTGCTATATCCCTTGTAGTACTTCCGGTTACGATCAGCGCATTTCCTTTAAGTTTCAGATCCCTGCAAACATATCCAATTTCCTCAAGCACGCCATGCCCGACAAGCACATCTCTTGGAAGCTGCATCCATTTTGCGCTGTTTTTGTCGATTGTCAATTTCATACCTACATATTATTCGATCAAGATAGATGGTAAATTGGCTCTTATAAACCCGAATATACATACGAAGTCACAAGTTTTCGATTATCAGCAGACTATAGCATATCAGGTACATAATTTAATATGTTAACTTAACTCATTAACTTAATTCTTATTAATCTGTATGGAACATGTTTTAAGTATATTTCAAATCGGACATACAACAATTCATAACTCATTTATTTAGAGCCTATTTAAGACCATTTCCATGTGTATACCGTATAATCTTGTGTTTATGTTGTTGTAGATCTCATATATTTTTTGTTTGTGCTGTTGTATATTTCGTATCTCTTATAGTGTCTATGACTATAACATTAGGAGGGCCGAGATAATTATAAAAATGAAGTAATACTATTAAGCTTAATATTTATTAGCATTGTTAGTCCTTATTGGGATAGAACCTTCGCGGAAAGAAATATCTACCATTAGAACGAACATCGCGAGCTGGAGAATATTACCTTATTGATTAAGGAAATAAGTTCGCCGTATCATACATGGTAAGTATTAATTGTATTAGGACATTGCCATTTTGAATGAGTGATAAGATGAGTTTTTCAATGGATACAATATTACAATTTATTAATACCTATTATCTTGACCCCATAAGAGGTGATGAAGGGTATAATCCTGTAAATACCTTTACCTGGGCAGTGATACTGGGTATTTGCATATTTGGGGTTTTCAAGCTGCTTGAAAAGCTTGAGGTAAAAATAACTCCTAGCTTTATTGCTTCTATCCTGCCTTTTGTACTTGCAGGGTCTTCCTTGCGCGTAATTGAAGATTCTCCTGCAGATATCTTCCATCCACCATTTAGCTATCTTCTCATAACTCCCAATATCTACTTTTTGGTTTTTGCGATAACCATAGTCTGCCTCTGGATTTCGATCCGGCTGCAGAAAGCAGGATTAGTAAAGGATTTTCACCTCACCTTTGCAAGCTTCGGACTCGTATGGTTTTTCATAAACCTTGCTACCCTACTGCATTTTGAAAATATAGTGTTCCCATTCGTACCTTTATTCGTACTTGGGGCAGGAACAGGACTGACCTTTACCTTTTATCTTATTGCCCGTCATTTCAAATCCTCAATATTCACCGATCCCTTGAATCTTTCTATTCTGATGGCTCATCTGATGGATGCTTCTTCAACTTATATAGGAATAGATAAACTTGGATACTTTGAAAAGCATGTCGTGCCCACCTATCTTATCAACCTTACTGGCACCGCATTGGTTATGTATCCATTAAAGCTTATTATCTTCATAGGGGTTCTTTATATGCTTGACACCCAGTTTGAGGATGACGAACGCTCCTTGAAATTAAAAATGCTAATCAAAATGGTCATTTTGATCCTCGGGCTTTCTCCTGCAACCCGGAACACAATACGGATGACACTTGGAATCTAAGACAGAAATATTTAGCAGGCTTGCATAGTTGGATAATTTGGCAGGCTTGCACATTTGGATCACGATTTAATGAGATGAAAATTACTTGTGGGGATAAGGTATGGGAACAAAGGAAGATCAGAATTTAGAGGAGAGAAGAGCAGGAGTAGAGGCAGAAACTCCTGCGGGAGAGACAGAAAATGAAGTATATGTTGTAAAGGGGAGAGACATTCTCACTAAAAGAGGGGCAGAATCTTGGATAGAAAGCAGAAAAGATCCAAAAAAAGGGTTTAAAGAATATGTACGCTTCTTATGGCCTTATTTGCTTTTCATAACCTTTGTATTTTTTGGGTCCTTAGTTGCAGGCTATATTTCAGCTGCAAATTTCCCTTCTATGGCTGATGCCCTCAGGGAAAGTTTCAGTTCTCGCTTTGAGTCGCTCATGACGATGAACCCTTTTTACATAATGTTTGCAATCTTTCTTAACAATGCCTTTGTAAGCCTTCTCTTTCTGGTACTCGGGCTAGCTCTGGGGATTCTTCCAGTACTTTTTATCGCCTTTAATGGATACGTTGTGGGAGTGATAGCTTATCTTGTAGCCCAGGAAAGAGGTCTGCTCTTCATTTTGCTCGGCCTTCTCCCTCATGGAATACTGGAACTGCCTATGGTCTTCCTGGCTGCAAGTATAGGACTTCGGCTCGGACATCAGGTATTTTCTGCACTTATAGGCAGACCCACCCAGATCAAAAGAGAATTTAAAGAGGGGCTCACATTTTATTTCCGCTGGATCCTTCCTCTTCTTCTGGTTGCAGCAATTATTGAGACTTTTATTACGCCTCTTATCCTGAGTTTAATTTAAGAAGTATTAAAACTGAAAGAAAATTCAGAACCCTGAAACGGCCGGAAGAAGTTCAGAGATCTTTTTTGGTCTGCTTCTCATTATATAAATGATTACTTATATTAGAAAGGGTTTTAATAGGTAAAGCCGTTAATGGGGAAAACCTATCAGGAATTCTATTTCATAGTGTCTGGCAAATAGTCGCCAGACCTGCACTTTGAATGATCTTCCTTCAAGTAGCAGGTTTGAAAAGCCATACATATCATCGTTTTATTAAAAGGAATTGTCTTCAAAGCCAAGGAATATCAGATATGATTGACAGGAAAGAAATTAAGGAAATTGTTGAAGGTTATTATACCCATGCTGATAAGATAAAAATCGGAACTATAGCCTCTCACTCAGGACTTGACATCTGCGATGGGGCAGTTGAGGAGAACTTCAGGACTTTTGCTGTCTGCCAGGCTGGCAGGGAAAAAACGTACAGTCAATACTTCAGGACCCAGAGAGATCCTTATGGAAAGGTAAAAAGGGGAATTGTCGACGAAACTGTTGTTTTCAAAAAGTACAATGAAATTCTCCTGCCCGAAAACCAACAGAAACTGGTTGATGAAAATGTGCTTTTTATCCCTAACCGCTCCTTTACTTCCTACTGCAGTATAGATGAGATTGAAGAGAACTTCAAAGTGCCTCTTGTAGGAAGCAGAAATCTTCTTAGGAGTGAGGAGCGCAGTGAGCAGCAAAGCTATTACTGGATTCTGGAGAAAGCAGGACTTCCTTTCCCTGAAAAAATAGAGTCTCCAAAGGATATTAACGAGCTTGTAATGGTCAAGCTCCCGCATGCAGTAAAAAAACTCGAAAGAGGATTTTTTACCGCTTCAAGTTACAGGGAATACCTGGAGAAATCCGAGGCTCTCATAAAACAGGGAGTTATCACACCAGAAGCCCTTGAGAACGCGAGGATAGAGCGTTATATCATAGGCCCTGTGTTCAATCTTGATATGTTTTATTCCCCAATCGAGCCGAAAATGAGCAAGCTGGAACTTCTTGGAATTGACTGGCGCTTTGAGACCAGCCTTGATGGGCACGTAAGGCTTCCTGCCCCTCAGCAAATAGCTCTGGCCGAAAGCCAGCTAACTCCTGAATACACAGTCTGCGGGCACAACTCCGCAACCTTGCGCGAATCCCTTCTTGAGAAAGTGTTCGAAATGGGGAAAAAATATGTAAAAGCTACCCAGGAACACTATGCGCCGGGGGTTATAGGACCTTTCTGCCTGCAGACCTGCGTGGACAAGGACCTTAACTTCTACATATATGATGTAGCCCCAAGAGTAGGTGGCGGAACCAATGTGCATATGTCAGTAGGCCATTCTTACGGCAACTCGCTTTGGAGAAGACCAATGAGTACCGGAAGAAGGTTGGCCTTTGAGATCAGACGCGCCCTGGAAATAGAGAAACTTGACGCTATCGTCACATAAATTTATTAAGGCTTTCCGGCATTAGTAGATATGAATTATGCAGGATACCGTAAACCTTAAAAGTATCGCCTGAATCTGCAAGTTTCAAGCTACGCTAAAAAAATTTAATGACAGAACTTACCCGGGCTTCCTGGTGTGGAAATCCGGGATATGGGATGGGCCGGGGAAGAATTCCGGCCTGAACACATCACTCCAATTTATGAATTATATCTCAAAATTAGATACCAGATGAGTTTAGGGTTGGAATCTGCGGACCCACTGGAAAAAGTAATTCAAAATTTTTGTAGTTCAGGTTTTGGATAAAGACCTGACTTATATCGGATCATTTCACTTTACTGGAGGAAATTACAACTTGAGTCAACCTTGTGTTAATATCGGCATGGTAGGCCATGTCGACCATGGAAAAACTACACTTGTTAAAGCCTTGTCAGGCGTGTGGACAGATACACATAGTGAGGAAGTAAAAAGAGGTATTTCTATCAGACTGGGGTATGCAGACTCCCCGTTCATGAAGTGCCCCAAATGCCCTGCTCCTCAATGTTATACTGTAGAAAAGACCTGCCCCAATTGCGGAGAAAAAACAGAAGAACACAGAATCGTATCCTTTGTAGACGCTCCTGGACACGAGACTCTGATGGCGACTATGCTCTCAGGTGCAGCGATTATGGATGGAGCAGTGCTGGTAATTGCCGCAAACGAAGACTGCCCACAGCCTCAGACAAAAGAACACCTTATGGCCCTGGATATCATAGGGATCAAAAACATTGTAATAGTACAAAATAAGATCGACCTCGTATCCAGAGAGCGCATTATAGAGAATTATCACCAGATAAAAGAGTTTGTTAAAGGCACGGTTGCAGAAAATGCACCTGTAATTCCAATCTCGGCTCAGCAGAACATTAATATCGATATACTTATTGATGCCCTGGAAACCGTGATTCCCACTCCTGTCCACAAGGTGGACAAGCCTGCCAGCATGTTGATTGCACGCTCTTTTGATATTAACAGACCAGGAGCTTCAATCGATGAGATCCGTGGAGGAGTTATCGGAGGTACCCTGACTGAAGGAGTTCTTCATCCTGGAGATGAGCTGGAAATAAGACCTGGAATTAAGATTACAACCGAAGGATCTACAAGATGGATTCCAATTCTGACCACGGTTTCGTCTATCTTTGCGGGCACAACAACGGTAGAGGAAGCAACTCCCGGAGGACTTCTGGCTGTCGGAACTTATCTTGACCCTACACTGACAAAAGGCGACTCTTTAACAGGACAGATTGCAGGCGCACCTGGTACCCTTCCTGAGACCAGACATCAGTTCGTCATGGAATTACACCTGCTCGAGAGGGTAGTAGGAGTTACAAGGGAAGAAAAAATCAGCGAGATCAAGACCAGTGAACCCCTTATGCTTAATATAGGAACTGCAACCACAGTTGGAGTAGTCACTAGTGCCAGGAAAAATGAAGCACAGGTAGCCCTTAAACGCCCAATTAGCGCAGCTATAGGATCAAGGGTTGCTATCAGCAGAAGAATTGACTCTCGCTGGCGGCTCATTGGAGTAGGGGTAATTAAGAGTTGAAAGTTATAATCGATACTAATGGATTCATGATACCGATCCAGTTCGGAGTGGATATTTTCGAAGAACTAAAAAGGCTGGGCTTTGACGAATTTTTTGTGCCTGAGGCTGTAATATTCGAAATAGAAAAACTCATAAAGCGTGAAAAAGGTTTGGACAAAACAGCTGCAAAGGTCGCCAGGTCCATGATGGACAGATGTGAGCGTATAAATGATACTAAAGGGCCTGCAGATGATGTAATTCTCAGGCTGGCAACGGAAATAGGAGCAGCTGTTCTGACAAATGACATAGGGTTGAAACGCAGGCTTGCCGAAAAAGGGATCCAGACCATATCCCTGCGTCAGAAAAACAAACTGGACTTTGTCTGAAAGAGCCCATTATTTTGCTGGGCAGCGTTGAATTAATTGTGTTTACGGGTGATTAGCAGATGTATAAAATGATGAGACTCGTTGATACGGTCCGTATCCCTCCAACCCTTTTAGGAGAAGAGGTAATGCCTACTGTAAAAAACGCGTTAAGAGAAAAACTTGAAGGGCAGGTTGACAAAAAACTTGGATCTCTCGTCGCGATTTGCAAGATCGTTGAGGTAGGGGAAGGGCACATCCTCGTAGGAGATGGGGCAGTATATTACGATGTAACATTCGAAGCAATAATGTTTGTCCCTGAGCTTCAGGAGATTATTGAGGGCGAAGTTATTGAGGCCGTTGGCTTCGGAGTTTTCGTAGGTATGGGGCCAATGGATGGATTACTTCACGTCAGCCAGATTACGGATGATTTTATTTCATACGACGCCAAGAATGCAAGGCTCGTGACAAAGAACGGAGGAAAAGCCATTGCTGAAGGTGACCATGTAAGAGCCAGGATTGTCGCAGTAAGTATCAATGA
This sequence comes from Methanosarcina sp., assembly GCA_024280975.1. Classification (GTDB taxonomy): domain Archaea; phylum Halobacteriota; class Methanosarcinia; order Methanosarcinales; family Methanosarcinaceae; genus Methanosarcina. Next base: position 4,438 of record JAMXLQ010000102.1, on the reverse strand, counting down.
GCGGGAACCTAAAGAGAGTAAAATAGGACTTACAATGCGTCAAACTGCCCTTGGAAAGTTGCAATGGCTCGAAGAAGCTCGCAAGAAGAAGCAATCTCATGAAGCTGTTCCTGAAGGAACTGCTTGAAAAGGAAGAGGATTTGTATGGCAGAAAAAGTATGCCGACATTGCATGAGAGTCCTAGAAGGGCAAAGCTGCCCGATCTGCGGGACTTCGGATCTTGTAGAGGAATGGAGTGGGCTTGTAATTATCCTGGACCCTGAACGCTCAGAAATAGCAAAAAAGCTTGGGGTTGACATTCCGGATAAATTTGCTCTGAAGGTGCGCTAATTTGAGTGTTCATATTGAGCTTCCGAGAGAACTTCGTCCTCTTATGAAGAAACCCCTGGGTACGCTTTACAGGGGCAAGGGTAGGGATACTATAGAGAAGTTTGTAGGAGAGCTTGGAAGCCCCACAAAACTTATATCCGTAGGGGATGTTACTACCTTCCACCTGCTTGAGGTTGGGATTATTCCGGATATCTGTATTGTGGACAACCGAACCAAAAGGAAGCCTGTTTCCAGTGATGTATCAGCCCGGAATATGAACAAAGTTTATAGCGAAGTGTCTGTGGACAACCCTGCAGGAATTATTACTGATGAGTTGATTAAAACTCTTTGCGAAGCTTTTGCTTCCGAAAAACCACTCAGGATCTTCGTAAGGGGAGAAGAGGATCTGGCAACCCTTCCTGTAATCCTTCTAGCTCCTCTGGGCTCTGTAGTCCTGTACGGGCAGCCCGATGAGGGCGTGGTCTTCGTCAAGATCACTGAGGAGAAAAAATGGGAGATAAGAACTCTCTTTGAGAAACTCATCAGCAAAAATCAGAATTACGAATTGGATAAGATACGGAGAATTTTAGATGGACATAAGAATTCTTAAAGACAAGAAAAATGCACTTTTAAATCGAAGGGAACTGGATTTCGTTGTGAAATATGAAGGTTCGACTCCTTCCAGAAGTGACATCAGAAATAAACTCGCTGCAATGCTGAACGCCCCTCTTGAACTGCTGGTAGTCCAGAAAATCAAAACCGAATATGGGATGCAGGAAGGCAAGGGCTACGCTAAACTCTACGAAAATGAAGACCGCATGAAAGAAGTAGAGTTGGAATACGTCCTGAAGAGAAACGTTATTCCAGGAACGGAAACTGAGGGAGAAGAGGCTTAAGCGAGGTGCATATACATGGCAGTAAAAGATTACTATAAAGTCCAGGGCGACTCCGTAACCAGAATCAAACAGTTCTGTCCCAGATGTGGACCAGGTACATTCCTCGCCGATCACAAAAACCGCCTCGCCTGCGGAAAGTGTGGCTATACCGAATTCAAGAAGTAATCCACTTAAAGAATTGATCTAACTTTTTTTCAATCTGAACCGCAGGAATCTCCTGCGGTTCATTTCACTAGCCCGAGTTCCGTCACCCGAATTCCGCTTCGGGAGCACGGTGCCCTTTTCGCTTCGCTCAAGAGGGCTGAATTAGGGATAGAAAATTAATTGTTTTTCAACTTACTGAATGGGGCTGATTCACCCTGATTCCGTTTTGGATCCTATGGTTGACGTGATCACAACTTTTCTCAAAAAAAGCTTGACCGCAATCCTTTTCAAAAAAGGTTTGATCGCAAACTTTTAAGAAAAGTTTGATCAAAACCGGTAAACGGCGTGATAAACCGGTGCAACGGTTGTGGCACAACGGTTGCTCTCAAGAGGGCTGAATTACAATGAGGATATTTAGCTGAGCCAAGAGGACTAATTTTCCGTTGAATATCTTTTTTATAAATTGTCTAGGCTTGAGTTTAAAGAAGCCGATAAATTGCTAAAAATTAAATCAGTAACTATCTTCTGCGCCCGTATTTATAATAGACATCATATATAATTAAATAAATTTTAAATTAGCTAAATTTTACTCAAAAATCTCCGAGGGTCTATGAATTCTCTTTATGCCAGAGCCTGGTACAGTAAAGCTCTTGCTCTTTTAAACCTGAAAAACCAAATCGGAGCAGAGAAAAATTTTGAGAAGGCACTCGAAGCTTTTGATGCCGTACTTGAGGTAAATCCTGAGGATAGTATTGCGTGGCAATACAAGGGAAGTATACTTCGTTACCTGGATCGGCCGGAAGAAGCTCTTCAGGCTTTTGACCAGGCTCTTGATTTTGATCCTGATAATGTGCCTGGTCGTTATCTCAAAGGGCTTACCCTCGGATATCTGAACTTGCCTGAACAGGCACTTGAGGCTTTCAAGGGCGTGCTTGTAAGAGATGATAAACACATAGGTGCATTGTATTACAGCGGGCTTGCTTTAAAACAGCTTTCACGAGATGAAGAAGCCCTTGAGGCTTTTACCAGAGCTGCCGAGTTTAATCCCGAAAACCTGAAGACGTGGTACCATAGAGGAATAACCCTGTCTGTACTTGGGAGAAATGAAGAGGCACTTGAGGCTTATGGAAAAACCATAAAGCTAGAACCTTCCCATTCAGGGGCATGGGAAGGCGAGGCAAAAGCATACCTTGCCCTAGGCAGAAGGAGAGAAGCTTTGAGAACCTGCGAAAAGGCTCTAGAACTCGAACCCGCATCATCCACTGCCTGGGAAATTCAGGGCAGAATTCTCGAAGGTATGGGAAAGAAAGAGGAAGCTCTCTCAGCTTTTGAAAAAAGCCTTATCCTTGAGCCAAGAAACGCGAAAAACAGGCTTGAAAGAGGTAGGCTTCTAGGAGAACTGGGTAGGCCTCGAGAGGCTCTTGACGCATTCGAAAGCGCACTTGAACTGGATAACTCTCTTATAGAGGCAACAACCGGCAAAGGAAAAGCTCTGCTGGCGCTTGGAAAATACCAGGAATCCATTGATGCCTTCAGGAAAAGTCTCGAAGTTGATCCTTCAAGTCCAGAGGGATGCGGAGGGATAGGCAGCTGCTTCCTGGCTCTGGGGAAACCTTACGAAGCTCTGCAAGCTTACGAAAAATCTCTTTTTTCTGGAGCTGAAAGTAGTGGCATTCTGAGCGGGCTTGGGGAAGTATATTATAAGCTAGAAGATTACTCAAAAGCTCTCGATACCTTCGAGGAAGCTCTAAAGCTTGATTCTGATAACCTTTTTGCATGGAACGGGAAGGGAAACGCGCTCTGTAAGCTTGGAAAATACAGGGAAGCTCTTGAAGTTTATGAAACGCTCCTTGAACTTGACTATGAAAGCCTGCCTGCCCGTTTTAATAAGGGAGTCGCTTTTTCCCGGCTCAAGCATCAGGAAGAAAATTTTGAAGAGATTCTTGAAAGTCAGCTCCAAACAGCTTTTAAAAAATATCTGGAACTGTCAGGTGGGGTTCCTGAAGGAAAAATTGAAGATAGTAACTGGAAATACCGGGGGTTTGCTCTTGCCGAGCTTGGAGATTATATTGAAGCTCTTAGAGCTTTTGATAATGCCACGAAAAAGGAATCTGAAAACTCTTTTCCCCGGATTTGTAAAGGAATTACTCTTATCTGCCTGAAAAAATATGAAGAAGCTCTAGAAACTCTCGAAGAGGCAGAAGAGGCTATTCATTCAGTCGCAAGGACAGAAAAACCCATAAAAAGTGAGGATAACAAAGAACCTGAGATTTTGAACCCTGTTGAGAAAGATACCAGGCTGGGAATTCTCAGGAATGCTAAGGGACTTGCTCTGGATGCCCTTGGCAGGTATCAGGATGCATTAAAGGCTTTCGAGAGCGCCAGAAGACTTTCCGAAGATAAGAAAATTGCATGTTCTGGAAAAGGCCTTGTTTTTGCACATTGTGGAGAGTGGAGGGAAGCCCTGAAAGCGTTTGATAGGACCCTTACCCTCAACCCTCACGATACCCAGGTTTCAGTCATGAAAGCTTTCACCCTCATAAGGCTGCAGAAGTTTGGGAAAGCCGTTGCGGTTCTTGAAGAGCTACCAATAGATGAGATAAACTCAGATTTGCCTGCCTGCCTACTGGGCTTTGCATGTTTCAGACTGGGAGACTTCGAAAGAGCTCTTAATGCCTACAAGAAAGCAATTGATGCAAATCCTAAAAATTTCCACGCCAGAAACGGGCTTGCCGAGCTTTACTTCAGGCTTGGGAACAGTAGAGGTGCATTAAAAGAACTCGAAGCCTCGATTTCAGAAGCCCCTGAAAATGCATTCTCAAGAAACCTGAAAGGCCGGGTAGAACTTGAAGAGCAGGCCTGTGAAGAAGCGCTTGAGTCTTTCAGGCGAGCTCTTGCCCTGGATACAGAAGACCGGAGGCTACTACTCTGGGACGCGTATGCAAGATATATGTATGCAGAAGTCGCTCTTGAAGAAAATAGTGCACGTTTCAGGTACACGCTCCTTGCAGCCGCAGGAAAGCTTGAAAAAGCAGCTATCTGGCAGAAATCCGAAGATGATAAACTGAAAGCTTATGCCTTTTATTTTC
>JAMXLQ010000101.1 GCA_024280975.1 Methanosarcina sp. | reverse complement strand
TCAGTAAATTTGCTGCAATCTTCGCGATTACTCAGGTGCCCTTGGCAATCGTAGAAGGTGCGGTCAGTGCACTGCTCTTCAAGTATGTCGTAGAAGTCAAAAGTGATATATTGATTGAAATGAAGGTTATTGGTGAACCACTCGTAAGAAAACTTAGGGGGCTCTCTGCATGAGCAAGAAACTGGAGCTTATAGTACTTGCTATCCTCCTGATTTTCGCAGCTCAGTTCTTTTACGTATCTTCTACCACACATGCCGAGGATGGTGGAGCTGACGACAAACCTGAGGGTGTTATTAACCAAATTACCGGTGGGACTTACAAACCAATTGCAAGCTCTATTTGGGAACCTCCAAGTGCAGAAATTGAAAGTCTCCTGTTTGCTCTACAGGCAGCTATAGGCGCAGGGATTCTCGGCTACTTCTTTGGCTATTACAGGGCCAAAAACCATTATAAAAAAGGTCTCGAATGCGAAGATAATAGAAACTCCGAAATTGACAAAAATTTTCTATAATCTTTTCTTTGCCATGTTTGCTGTCCTTCCTTTGAGGGAGGAAAGTTTTTATCTCCTATCTTTTATTTAACTTTTAATTTTAATTTCCAGCCATTTATCTGCGGGTTTTCTATGACCAATATTCTTGATGATTACGCCCTGATGAGCCCCCTAAGGCACCGAAACAACTGGTTGAAACTGGCAATAGTTCTTTTCGGACTGCTTGTCGGAGTCTCTTCCACATCTCCAGTGCCTCCTCTTTTCATAGCCCTCTGTATGAGCTTTACAACAGTTGCTCTAGGCCGAGCTCCCTTAAAATTATACCTGAAACTTTTGCTCGCACCGGTAGGTTTTGCAGTAGTAGGTATCCTTATAATTGCCTTTTTTTCAGGCTCGGGGCAGGAATTGCTGTCCTTCAAACTTGTGGGGTATCCTCTATCGGTAAGAAAAGATGGGCTTGAGCTTGCCTTATTGGTACTTGCAAGATCGATAAGTGGAATGTGCTGCCTTTACTTCCTGGCGCTGACAACGCCGATGATCGAGCTTTTTGCAGTGCTTAAGGCTTCCAGGTTTCCTGAAGCCTTTATAGAACTCTCCATGTTGATTTACCGCTATATCTTCGTCTTTCTTGACATGGCCCTTTCCATCAGGTATGCCCAGACTGTAAGGCTAGGGTACTCGAGTTTCAGCCGATCTCTCCGTTCCCTGGGCATGCTTGGAAGTACGCTTTTCGTCCGTTCCTGGGAACAGGGAGACAAACTCTTCCTTGCCATGAACTCAAGATGTTATGATGGGAAAATGACGCTTTTCGAAGTGAAGAGGCCTGTAGGAACATCTGAATTGCTTCTGACTTCAGCCTATTTCCTCCTTACACTTGCACTTCTTTATCTAACAAAAAACGCATCTATTGTCTGAGGTAAAAGATTATGATTATTCTTGAGACCAGGGGCCTTAAATATGCTTACCCTGATGGAACAGTGGCTGTTCAGGATCTGAATCTTGAGATTAAAAAAGGAAAAAAGGTTGCTTTTGTAGGGCAGAACGGTTCCGGCAAGTCTACACTTTTCCTGCTCCTTAATGGGACACTTAAACCAAACCAGGGCGAAGTTCTTTTCCATGGCGTTCCATTCAAGTATGATTCAAAATCGCTAAGAGATATCCGAAAATCCGTAGGAATAGTTTTTCAGAACTCCGATGACCAGATTTTTGCTCCCACTGTATACCAGGATGTAGCTTTTGGCCCTGCAAATCTCGGCTACTCAAAAGAAAGAGTTGATACCTGCGTTCAGCAGGCACTTGAGTACGTTGGCCTCTCCCGTTTAAAAGATAAGCCACCTCATCACCTCAGCGGAGGACAGAAAAAACGCGTAGCAATTGCCGGGATTATGGCAATGGAACCCGAAGTAATTATCCTTGACGAACCCCTCTCGAATCTTGATCCTGCGGGCGCGGATGAAATCATGGAATTGCTTAACGAATTTAACCACTTTGGGAGCACTATCATTATTTCAACTCATGATGTGGATCTGGCATACCGCTGGTCTGATTACGTGTTCCTCCTGTCAAACAGCAAAATTATAGGACAGGGTACTCCGGCAGATGTTTTCAAAGATACCGAGCTCCTTAAAAAAACTGGGCTCAGGCAGCCTACTACTCTTGAGATATATAATGAAATCGAAAGACGAGGACTTGCATCTGGCGGAAATTCTCCCAAAACCATACCTGAACTTGTCAATACCTTAAAGCCTATTGACCTTATGTGGGTTGATGTCCCTCCGAGAGTTAGAGAAGGAGATAATCTGAACCTCGGGGTCATGTACGGGCAATATGCGACTCAGTCCCCTTACGAGGCTATTAACGCTACTGTACTGCATATACATCCAGACGGAAGGGCTATTGTTGAGTTAAAGCGTAAAGGGATCAAAGCCGGGGGAGTCCTGATTTATGACACTGACAACTATTCCCTGCCAGAAATAAAACAAATCCTTAAGGAAGGAGAAATTGTCTTTGTCGGAGCGATGGGTAAAAAAAGTAAAATCCTTGCTGAGCAGGACGGAGTCAGGTTGGACGTTTCCTCAGGCGTTATAGACAAAACTATACTGATGGCACTTTGCGGAAAACGTTGCCTTATCCTCACAGCTGGTGGGATGGTAGACCACGCCTTTAAGAGAATAAAAGAATATGTGGAAACAAGTGGAATAGAGTTCACTGTTGGAGTAGTTAGCAGGGAAGAAGGCTGTCAGTGGCTCGAACAGACCAAGGACAGCTCTGAAACGCTAAAGATATAATTATTTTTCCTTTTTTCTAATTATTTCCTTGTTTTTCCTTTTTTTAGATTTTACATTTTACTATACCCTTTTGAGTATATTGAATCGATAGGATAATCTAAAAATTGATTTCTTTACACTAAATCTCCAGGTTAAGGAATAGATTCATAATATCTTAGTTCCAACACTGTTTACGAGAGCAAATGATTAGATCATCCGAAAACTTGGAGTTTTCCAGTTCGAAAAAATGATCTGTCTTTTGTAAGTGCTCTATTTCAGTGGGGAGGTTTGATAAAGATGCATAAAATGCTTATGGATAAAAATCTATACATTCCGTCTAAGCTGCTAACGATAATAGGAGCTCTTAACTGGGGTCTTGTAGGGCTCCTGAACTTTGATCTGGTTGCGGCTATATTCGGAAAGAAATCCATTGTCTCGCGGCTAATCTACACTCTTGTGGGCCTGGCTGGAGTTTACCTGATAATAAGCAAGGCAAAATGTTTAGCTAAGAAAAAGCATGAGGAGACAAAGGGCAAGCACCGTTACAGTGGCAAGCAGTACAGCTGGAGTGGGATTCAATAAAATATGGGAATTGCCTTCTCAATCGGATTTGCTTATTAATGTGTCCTTGAATAATATTTTGAATAATATGTGCTTGTAACGTCAAGTACATATTATCTCTTTTACGTAAGCTTTTTAGAAAAAAGCTTAAGCAAAAAATAAGAGTTAGGTGCGTTCTACATATTACTATTTATAAGCTTTTTTCTAAAAAGCTTATAAATAGTAAGAACTAGGTACATGTTAGCTAATTTTGTCCGAAATATCGGATACGTTTTTGTTTGGGCTATGAATACCTAGGTAAATTTAAAAAGAATTATAAATCAAAATTATATCTCGTTGTAAAGCTTCTTCAGCATAAGTGCGTCTTCTTCCAGAACGGGACTTTCAAGTATAATCCTTCCTCTCGCTTTGAATTCTCTTAAGACCTTCATAAGTTCGGGATAATTGAAGTCCGACTCTTTCAGATTCAGATGTCTCTTTTCCCCGTTCATGCCGTATTCTACTCCTGCGACATGAATGTGCATATTTGAAAGTCCTTCTTTTCCAAGGCTTTCCTCGACTCGGGAGAGAATTTTTGTAAACTCTGAGTAGGAATTCTCCTTTCCTTCCCTTGCATGCAAATGGCAAAAATCAATGCAGGGCATGATCCCTTCAATTTCTGCACTAAGGGCAAGCACTTCTTCAAGCGTTCCAAACTGCGTGCGCTTACCCATTGTTTCAGGGCGCAGGACTGCAGGGATTCCTTCATCCCTGAGTTGTCCTGTAAGCTCTTTCAGGGCTTTTGATATGTTATCAAAGGTATATTTTTTGCTGCTTTTCTGATAAAAACCGGCATGTAGTACGATTGATTCGGCTCCGCAGAGGCTGCCTATCCGCGCAGCCTGGTAAATCCTTTCCAAGCTTGCCTTTAATTTTTCTTCTTCATAAGAATTCAGGTTGATATAATACGGTGCATGGACACTCAGAGCTACTTCTTCTTTCTTTGCAGCTTCCAGGACGTTTTTTGCCCCTTTTTCACCCATGCGCACTCCCTGCACAAACTCAAGCTCCATACAGTCAAGGTCAAGTTCCCTGATCCGTTTGATTCCTGAGACGCTACTTGTTCCTGTTGTGCTTCTCGGAATTCCTCCGGTCCCGAAAAGCAGGTATTTTGAGGGCATTTTTAAGGTGTCCTTTCAGAAAATTCCTACAAAGTCCTTTAGCTGCTTCGCCCTTTCAGGAGACAGCTTTTCAGCGACTACTGCAATCAGCTCTTCAAGGTCTTCATCCAGAGATTGGACATCTTCTTTTCCTTCCAGCGCGAGCCCTACAAGGTAATCAAGTTCCTCAGGGTTCAGCCTCTCCAGTCTCTTCCTAAAGTCTTCAGATGACTCGGCAAACTTGTGTGAAACCGGGCGTAGGATAAAGGGAAACTGATGTCCTGCTTCTCTGGAAGTTAAGCTTCCTCTGGCTTCAGGAGCAAGCTTGTTAAAAATCTCAATATCTTTCTGTGTAAATTCTCTGGGCATACTATCACTTTATGTTTTGTCCTGACTATAGCTACTTAAATACTAAATAGTCTTGGATTAGAGTGCTGCTTAGTGCTCAATATTTTTTTCAATTAAAAACGCAGCTCAAGCGGGCGAACGCTTGAAGTGAAGCTGTCTACTGCTCGATGTTCTTCTTCAGTCTACCATGTCTGTTAATTTCCCCTTTTGCAATCCTTGTTGAAGATATCGGGATTCCATCCTCAGCCATTACATATTCAACGTATACAATTTTCAGGGGCTTCTTTCCTTTTTCTTCCCTGATATGGTTGATTTTAAGGGCAACAGGATAAGTCTCAGGAGAAACGATTATACAGTCGAAGTCCTCTTCGAGACTAGGACCATAAGGGTCATTCAGCTTTGTAATCTCATATTTGTCATTTGGGATTCCCATTTTTTTTATATACTGAAGCAGCCCAGCCCTCCTTTTTTCATAATTATCGACGCTGTGGCTTTTACTTAGCATCTCGTCCGAGGTAAGTCCTATGTGGACTTTTCCACCCTCTGCTATCTCAAATGCTTTTTCAATCAGTTTGGCATGGCCGTCATGAAAATACTGAAACGTACCGCCGACTGCGACCTTTGGCATGATGGGTGATAATCCACTAAGTAAAAAGAATTTTTGGTTTTTTTCCGGATTTTCGGAAACTTTCATTGCTTTTCTCTCTTTTTTCTTTCTTTTTCTAGATGTAAGTGTCGAAAAAAATTCTCTTATTTTTTTCTTCATTTGCCCTATTTCCCAGCGATATAACCGTGCTTTTCAGACGCTTTAGAATACTTTCACCCCACCTCCTCTAGTTATATATACCTGCAAAACCATTGTGGAGCAACTGTTATGCACCTTATACAAACATGTGCATCTAGGAGAATTTGTAATGAGCGAAATAGCACTCGAAGAGTTGCCCGGAGTTGGCCCTGCAACCGCAGAAAAACTCAAAGAAGCCGGATTTAACACCGTTGAAGCAGTGGCTGTAGCCTCTCCTTCTGAACTTGCAACTACAGCCGAAATTGGGGAATCGACGGCTGCAAAAATCATCAATGCTGCAAGACAAGCTGCTGATATTGGGGGTTTTGAGACCGGAGATGTCGTGCTTGAAAGGCGGAAAATGGTAGGCAAGCTGACGACCGGTTGTACGGAATTTGATGAAATGATGGGTGGGGGTGTAGAAACCCAGGCAATTACCGAGTTATATGGAGAATTCGGTTCTGGAAAGACCCAGTTGGCTCACCAGCTTGCAGTCAATGTTCAGATGGACCGGGAGCACGGGGGACTTGATGGTTCGGTTATCATCATAGATACTGAAAACACTTTCAGACCTGAAAGAATTGCCCAGATGGTAAAAGGGCTTTCCGAGAAGTACGGCATGGAGCTTGACCCTGAAAAGTTCCTCCAAAATATCCATGTCGCCAGGGCATACAATTCCAATCACCAGATACTTCTCGTGGAATCTGCAACAGACCTTGCAAACGAGCTTCGAGATATGGGTAAACCTGTTCGTCTGCTAATTGTTGATTCTCTTATGGCTCACTTCAGGGCTGAATATGTAGGAAGGGGAACCCTTGCCGACCGGCAGCAGAAACTCAACAAGCATATGCACGGCCTACTCCGCTTCGGAGATTTATTCAATGCCTGCGTGGTTGTAACAAATCAAGTTATGGCAAAACCCGATGCCTTTTTTGGTGATCCAACAAGGCCTGTCGGAGGCCACGTAGTCGGACACACAGCAACTTTCAGGCTCTACCTGCGCAAATCTAAAGGAGATAAAAGGATTGTACGTCTGGTGGACTCTCCCAACCTGCCCGAAGGAGAAGCTGTTATTGCAGTCACTACAGCCGGACTCACAGACCAGTAAAAGTAAAAATCAAGTGTATAGCGATAAAGGCAAATTTATTAGCTAATATGTTAACGTTACTGTATTAACGCAAATTTATTAATAAACATATTCAAAGCTGGGTAGGGAAATGTTTTATCTACCCTTTCCCAATCTTTTTTGATGAAATTCAAAGCCATTGTCGCTGATATTGACGGAACAATTACCTGCGAGAAAAGAGAACTTCATCTGGGGGCTATGAAAAAGATCCGTTCTCTTAAAGTTCCAGTCGTGCTTGCCACGGGAAATACTCTATGTTATGCAAGGACAGCCTCAAGGCTTATTGGCCTGGATGGGGCTGTAATCGCAGAAAATGGAGGGGCTA
>JAMXLQ010000100.1 GCA_024280975.1 Methanosarcina sp. | reverse complement strand
AGAAGCTTGAGAAGCAGATCTCAACCTATGAAGGAGAAGAAAAACTGGCAGCCCAGCTTAGAGAAAAAGAAGAGTTCATAAAGCAGCTAAAAGGAACTTTAGCAAGTAAAGAAGAAGCATTTTCGAGGGTTAGTGAGGAAAACCGAAAATACAGAATGCAGCAGAAACTCGCATCTGAAGGGTTAAGACAGATAGAAGAACAAAAAGCCTCAAGAAAATGGTGGAAACGCTTGTAAACCGTTGAAGTAAACCCGGAATTTTTCTATTTAAGCTTTGTTCATTCGTGGCCGCTCTGGTTCTGACGCCAGAAATGAACTGTGAAGTAAGTGAAGGATCATATCAGGACTAATTTTTCTTATATGTGTAATCTCGCCTATTATTTCTTCCTCGGTTCTTCCCTGAACTTTCAATTCACTTATTTTTTCAAGCACGTAAGCTGGTATCACGAAATAATTGTTAAGATCATGCCAGTGCCCGCTGACATCTCCCTTTATCAGATGAATTCCTGAAGAAGCGAGATACATCTTAATAAATTTTGAAAGTCCTTCATAGGAAGACGCGGGAAGTTGAAGTAATTCTATCTCAGGACATGTCTTGACCAGACTAAAAAGATCTCGATCCGAAGGTCTAAAAGCAAGGTGTACTGCCTTCTCCTCCACCTCCAGGCTGGGAATCTCCTCCCTGCTTGTCACGACTCTTATGCGTACACTACCTAGCCCCATTTTATGCTCCCTTTCTTATCTAAGCATGGATCATTTATTTAATTTTGTGTTTCAGTTTTTCTGATCAAATTTCAGTACAATGAGAATATTAATACTTGAAATATGCTAAAAAAGAAAAAATGAGTACGGAATGCTGAAAGAATTCTAAATTTGAGCTTTAGGGGGAAATAGAAACTTATTTACTCAGAAATCAAAGACCAATTGGACAGAAAAATTTTTAAAAAGAACTCTCAGATTTTGTTCTCAACCCTGCCGCAAGAGCCTGCCCAAATGAAATACATCCATCTCCACAGGGAACCTGACGGTGAGCCAGGAATTCGAAACCTGCTCCTTTAACAGTTCTTGCAATGCACGAAGTGATGTGATCATTATAGGCAACCCCTCCACTGAGGCCTATCATTTCAAGCCCCCTTTTTGTGGCAAGAGATACAGCAAGTTCAGAAATTCCTGTTGCAAGGCTTTCCTCAATCGCAAAAGCAAGATCAGCAGGGGAGTACTTTCCAAAAAGCTCATATACTCCCAGAAGAAGCTCAGTAGTATCAAGCACAGGAACTCCAGAGTCTTTTTCGGTCTTGAAGACTATAGGAAGATCCACAAAATGAGTACTCTTTTTTGCAGCAGATTCGAGTTTCATTGCCGGCTCGCCTTCATAGGTTCTTATCTTGCAGATTCCAAGCAGTGCCGCAGCTGCATCCAGTACTCTTCCTGTACTGCTGCTTCGGACAACGTTTATACCAGTTTCAAGCTGTTTCATCACAGTTGAAAATTCCATATCTCCTTGCGGAAAAGCAAGGTGAAGTTTTTCCAGTTCTGCTCTTCCAAGCTTCTCGAAAAGAATGCCCAGAACCATCCTTGAAGGTACTCTCGATGCGAGATCTCCTCCTGGCATTGGCTGAGGTAGTAAATATCCAACTCGCTCATATCCGAAGTAAGAGGACTCAAAGAGCTCACCTCCCCAGACTGTGCCGTCACTGCCATATCCAACACCATCAAGAGCGATTCCGAGAATTTGAGAGTCCAAAGGCAGGGAATTGTCAGCCATAAGTGCCAGCATGTGAGCGTAATGATGCTGAACCTGAAGCGTATTCTCCCCTCCCGTCTTCAGCGCAAAACGAGTTGTGTTAAAAGCCGGATGCAGGTCACAGCCCCAGTAAAGAGGTTCGATTCCGGTAAGCCGGATAAGGTGTCTGACAACCTCTGAATGGTACCTGAAGGTTTCCACATGGCTGGTATTTCCGATGTATTGAGAAATATAGGCAAGCTTTCCTTTTGCCACAGTAACCGTAGAATTCATCTCAGCCCCTACCCCTATAGAAGCTTCAACTTCGAAAGGCAGTTCTATAGGTTCAGGCACAAAACCTCGGGAACGCCGGATAAAAGCCGCACGCCCATTCACAATGCGGATAACCGTATCATCATTCCGATTTGCAATAACTCTGTTGTGCAGCAGATAATAATCAACAATTCCGTTAAGTTTCTCAAGTGCCTCTTTATTTTCGACAACCATTGGCCGTCCTGGAAGGTTTGCAGAGGTCATAACATATACCGCATCAGGTACACAGTCAAAAAGCAGATTCTGCGTGCCTGTGTATGGAAGCATGACGCCTATATTATGCAGACCAGGAGCAACTGATTCTGCCAGGTTAAATTCTCTTGACATGGAAAGCACGGTAATAGGGCGGCGATAGGATGTAAGGTACTCTCTGCCTGCACCTTCAACTTCTGCAAAAGACTCCACAACCTCGGCACTTTTTGCCATGACTGCAAAAGGTTGTTCCGGACGCTTTAACCGTTTTCTAAGTTCATTTACGGGCTCCTCCTTTCGAGCATTACAGGCAATATGGAAACCCCCAAATCCTTTTATAGCAAGAATTGAACCCTGCTGAAGGAAATTCGAGGCACATACAATTGCTTCATAGCCTTTTACCAGTACGTTTCCTTCAGGATCTGAAAGCCAGATCTCTGGCCCGCACTTTGGGCAGCAGACAGGCTGCGCATGATACCTTCGATTGAGAGGGTCAGTATACTCTCTTTCGCATTCCGGGCAGAGAGGAAAATCTGCCATCGTAGTATTTTCCCGGTCGTAAGGAAGAGTTCGGACTGTCGTATATCGAGGCCCGCAATTTGTGCAGACTGTAAAAGGATAATGGTAATACCTGGAAGAAGGATCAAAAATCTCAGACCTGCACTGTTCACAAATAGCCGTATCAGGAGGAATGATGGAATTTTCAAAAACTCCGGATTCGCTGGGCACGATAATAAATTTAGAATACCCTGAAAAAAGTACATCTTTTATCTTGATTTCCGTAATTTTTGCAAGAGGCGGTTTTTTTTCCGGAAGTTCTTTAAGAAAATTATCAAGGCTTTCCTGATTTCCTTCTATAAGAATTTCTACGTAATTTCCTAGATTTTTTACATATCCAAAAAGCCCATGAGTTTTTGCAAGCTGGTATATAAAAGGACGAAAACCTACACCCTGTACAGTACCGATAATGTGGAGAAGCCTTGCCTCGTTTTGCATATAAACATAGGATTGCTGTTCGCCGTTAAAATAGCTTTCTAAGTAATTAAAAAATAAAGATTAATCAAAAAAGATGTGAGGAAAAACCTAATTTACTCACTAATCTCTTAATTTTTCTTTTTAATACTTGAGACTCTCTGTATGTGCCCATGATCCCCATGTTTATTTTCATCATGGTGTCCGTGTCCATCATGGTGCTCGTGTTCGTGATTATGGGCCAGCTCAACTTTGTTTACTTTTATTTTCTTTCTTTCAAAGACTTCCCGTACCGAACTCTCCACAGCGTCTTTAACGGCTTCCTTCTCAACATTTGAGACCGCTGAAAGGATTTTCAGTGTAGGGACAGCTCCTTCCTTTGATTTGATTACATCTTCCTGGGGCTCTTCATAATAGATTGTAACACTTTGTTTCACGGTTTCTAACCCATTGTCCAGAAAGAGTTTGATATGCCCTACGAATTCGGGATTTAGTTTCAGCATCTTAGCTTTTATTGCGTTGATCAGTTCGACTGTCAACTCCCTAGCAGCCTCAGTACTAAGATTTCTACTTTCAACCATAAATTCTGCAGAAAAGCTGCCTACTCCTGAAGCTTCGATTGAATTTTCTGTCTCCTGCGGAGCAGAGGCGGTTTTTCCTGTTACTTCAACTTTCGGGGCTTTTTCGGACACCTTTTCGAGATCAGGGAGCACAATTCGCATGAAATTCTCGAAGCCTTCTCCCGTATCTTTCCCTGAAAGTAGGATTACTCTGGCTTTCGGATTCAGTTGCTGCACCGATGCCTCAAGAATTGGAAGTCGGATAGGTTCGATCAGGTCTACCTTATTTATCCCCAGAATTTCCGCATCAATTATCTGCCTCATCGCAAATTCTTTTACTTCTTTCATCAAGTGCTTAAAACGGCTACCGTCAATCAGGGTTACAAGAGGAGCGATTTTCACTTCTTCGCCGAGGTTCATAAGCTCGACTTCGTTCTTGATAACGTGCGGGAAAGCAATTCCTGTGGGCTCGATCATTATAATGTCTGGCTTATATTCTTTTACAAGGAGATTCATTGTCGTCCTCAGCCCGACTTTTAGAGAACAGCAGATGCACCCACTTGTGATTTCTTTTGTATCGAACCCAAATCTCTTTATCACATCTCCGTCAATTCCGATTTCCCCGATCTCGTTCACAATTATGGCAACTTTTTTCCCTTTTTCTGCAAGGTATTTGCCCATATTGATAATAGTGGTGGTTTTCCCGCTTCCGAGAAATCCCCCCACTACAATAACCTGCACGTTTTCTCCTCCCTCTTTCTCGCCCTGAATATTTTGACTCTTTGACTTTTTTA
Organism: Methanosarcina sp.; assembly: GCA_024280975.1. Classification (GTDB taxonomy): domain Archaea; phylum Halobacteriota; class Methanosarcinia; order Methanosarcinales; family Methanosarcinaceae; genus Methanosarcina. The sequence goes on along the minus strand of JAMXLQ010000100.1, from coordinate 521 downwards.
CACTTAAAAACTTACTCTTTCTACTGTCCTGCTACTGTCAGATTTTCCCATTTAAATCTTTCATCCGGGCAAGCGTGTAAACAACGCTGACAGTTTGCACCATCACAGAGGTCAGTCCTTATTCTCACATTTCCTTTATCATCAATTCTCAGAGCCCCAGTAGGACAGACCTTTACGCACTCACGACAGCCTTCACACCCTTCAATTACCATTGTAAGGTAAGTCCCGACCCTTTCAAGTACCTCAAGCCCCTCTTCTCCGAGTTCGGGGATATCCCTTTCAACCTGGCGATCAATTTTGAGAATAGATGAAGGCTCACCAATCATGGGCAGTTTTTTCTTTTTCAGAAACTTCTGAAGCATCTTAAAAGCCATGCCTTCGTTCCAATAAGCAAGTTCCAGCAGATAAGCTTCCTTAAAAACCTCAGAGGTTGCAAACATTACATGGGTGCCCAATATCTCCTTTGCAATTGCCTGTAATTCCCAGAGCCTGTCTTCAGAGAGCAAGATTTCCCTAGCAAC
>JAMXLQ010000099.1 GCA_024280975.1 Methanosarcina sp. | reverse complement strand
AATGTTGTCCCTTGATACTGATAGACTGCCCGGAAGATTTTCTTGTTTTCATCAAATCCCAAATCCTCGATCAATTTATATTCTTCCACTAGCTTTTTCCTGTCAATTTTAAGCTCTTTTGCTTTATGGTGACAGCTACGCTGGTATAACCCTTTATTCTCTTATATCATGGAGTTCAAGATGGTTTTCGAAACCCATGTCAAGCTTCTTATTCTTGTATTACATTGAATCAAGCAGGGGATTAAATGGAGAAGAATCTGACTGGTGTTAACGACAAGATTTGTTCTCCCCAGGGGAATGAGCATAGTATTTCACTTTCAGAGTTTCTTCAAAAATTAGAGGTTGACGAAAACGGACTCGGTGAGCAGGAAGCTGCTCGCAGGCTCAAAGAATGTGGAGCCAATATTCTCGAAGAAATAGGAAAAGAGAGCATAATAAAGAAGTATCTCAGGCAATTCAGGAACTTATTTTCCATCCTATTGACTGTGGGAGCAATTCTATCTTTCATTGGAGAATATCTTGATCCCGGGCAGGGAAACCTGTATATAGGAATTGCTCTCGCGGGCGTTGTAATTCTCAATGGAACTTTTACACTTATACAGGAATACCAGGCTGAAAAAACAATGGAAAGTTTTCGGCAGCTTCTTCCACCCCATGCCAGAGTTATAAGGGAAGGAAAGGTAAAGGATATCCTGGCATCAAAGCTTGTTGTAGGGGATATTATTCTTCTCGAGGAAGGAGATAAGGTTCCTGCCGACGGGCGCTTGATTGAAACTAATGCTCTGAAAGTCGATAACTCGGCTATTACCGGTGAATCTGAACCTCAGCTTCGATCTCTTGAATGCATTCATCCAAATATACTGGAGTGCAGGAATATGGTTTTTTCAGGAACTCTGGTACAGAGCGGAAACGGGAAGGCAGTTGTTTTTGGAACAGGACATAATACCCAGATCGGGAACCTTGCAACACTCACACAACAGACTTCAGGCGTGGATACTCCTATCCGGAAAGAACTCAACCATTTCATAAAAGTCATATCCGTAATTGCGATTATTCTGGGAGTAATCTTTTTTATACTTGCGTTTTTTATTCAGAATATTTTTCTTGCAAGCCTTATTTTTGCTATTGGAATTATCGTTGCCAATGTTCCAGAAGGGCTTTTACCTACAGTTACCCTTGCCCTGAGCCTTGCCTCCAGAAGAATGGCTTCGCGGAATGCTCTAATAAAACAGCTTGAATCAGTAGAAACACTAGGCTCAACTACTGTTATCTGTACCGACAAAACTGGGACTCTAACTCAGAATAAGATGGCAGTTAATTCTCTTATGATCGGTTTTGAATGTCTCGTCCTTCAATATTCTCTCAGTACTAAGAAAGAGGCTGCAACTCAGGAGGCAGAAAAAAGTACAAACAAGGCCGCTATTAAAGAAATTGCAGAGTCAGGAACAAAAGGAGTTTGTGCTACAGATAAATCTGTGTGGATCCCTGAAAAACTGCCGTCTGTGTTCATAAGAATTGCAGGCCTTTGCAATAATGCGAAACTTCGTGAGTCTCCTCCAGGGTATACCGGCGACCCAACTGAAGGAGCACTTCTTGTTTTTGCAAATAACATAGAAGACATAAATAGACTCCAGAATGATTATCCAAGGCTAGAAGAGTTCCCCTTTGATTCGCTTACCAAAAGAATGGAAGTTATCTGCTGTACTCCTGAAGGAAAACTTGAAGTTTATCTCAAGGGTGCCCCGGAAGTCGTTGTGAAAATGTGCAGCTCATCCCTAGATTCAAGAGGAATCAGGAAACTGGATGAAACTGAGCAACAAGAACTTCTTGACCGGCACCTGAGCCTTGCAAAAAAAGGAGAACGGATTATTGCCCTTGCGTATAGGCAAGTAGAAGAGCTAAAGGAATATACAGGGGATTTTATTTTCCTTGGATTTATAGGAATTGTAGACCCTCCGCGCCCTGAAGCCAGAGAAGCTATTGCAAAGTGTCATACAGCCGGGATCAAAGTTGTCATGATCACAGGTGATCACCCGGTCACTGCAGAATCGATAGCAAAGGATGTGGGACTTGGAAATGTTGGAAACCTTGAGATTATTACTGGAGAGGAGCTAGCAATACTCTCAAGCGCAGACCTTGCTTCAAGATTAAAAAATCCAAGCATTGTATTTGCCCGTACTTCTCCTGTGCAAAAACTAAAAATCGTACAGCTTTTCCAGGCCGAAGGGGAGGTTGTTACCATGACAGGCGACGGGGTAAATGATGCCCCTGCAATCAAGAATGCCGACATGGGCGTCGCTATGGGAAGTGGAACTGATGTTGCTCGCGAAGCTGCGGATATGATACTGCTTGATGATAATTTCGCTACTATCGTGAATGCTGTAGAAGAAGGCAGAACCGTGTTTGATAATATAAAAAAGTTCATTGTGTATATTATTACCCACACTATTCCTGAAGTTCTACCTTATATAGCTTTCATACTTTTTGCTCTGCCTCTTCCTATGCCAGTACAGCTTATTCTGGCAATTGATCTTGGTACAGATATGCTGCCTGCGCTTGCTCTCGGGGAGGAAAAAGGAGAAGAGGATATTATGAAAAGACCTCCCAGATCCAGAGACGAAAAATTGTTAACTCCCCAGGTGCTTCTTACAGCTTATGGGATAAAAGGCCCCATCGAAGCCTTTGCAGGCTTTTTCTGCTACTTTGCCGTACTTTTTGGAGGAGGATGGAGTTTTGGCGAGCAGCTTGCAAATAACAATCCCCTTTATATGCAATCGATAACCGCTTTCTTTTCAGCAGTAGTTATATGCCAGATTGCTAATGTTTTTGCTTCCCGAACCAGATTCCAGTCAGTCTTCACAATGAGTTTATTTAGTAATCATATGATTCTGGTAGGGATTGCAACTGAACTCCTGATTCTTGCGTTAATCATTTGGAATCCAGCTGCAAATCTAATTTTTAATACTCATCCCCTCGATCTCAGATATTTGTTAATTGCTGTTCCTTTTGCAGTTTTATTGCTTGGAGTCGATGAATTAAGAAAATACCTGCTGAGAAGGGATGTAAGCTGGGCAACCAGATTCCTTAAATGGTAAATTAAAACTGAGCAACCAGGTTCTTAAGTGTTAAATCAAAAACAGATCAAATATTTTCCGTTTTATGGAAGTACCTTTTACGAATCTTATCATTTACACTTTCAAAATTAGTATTATTTAGCTAATACTTATTTTTAAGTTTTTTTTTTATAAAAGGTACTCAACAATCTTCTAATTGATAAAAGAGAATCTACTAATCTATTGTTTGAAGTTTATAGGGTTACTTTGTCATAACTGCTTGTGAAAACTTTTATATAGATTCCAATTTAATTTTATCTGTCATTATTATCATATAAACTTCCTTGTAGATCCCAACCCAGACTCTACCTCCAGGCTTAATTAACTTAAGACTCGACCATTGAACTTAAAGTATGAACATTAGTAAAAAGATCCTTGTTAGCATAGATATCGTCTCTGCTCTTATCATGTCAGTTGTCATCTTTACATCGAGAACATTCTCCATTCCAGTTTTTCGACTTACAGGAAAAAGAGGCAACTGACAATGATAAGAGAAAGAATATAGTTGATCTTCAGATGGTTGAATATCTTAAAGTTCTTATAACAGATGATGAAAATACTGTAGAACTGTTGAGCTCGAGGATTAAGTCCGAAGGCTAAGGTTATTAAAGCTTACAACGAGAGGGGAATGTCTGCAACGCTTTTCCAGAGAAACCCGATGTTCTACCTCGACCTAATGAGCCGGAATTAATGTGTTTAAATTACATCCAGCCTATGGTTGATGTACGCACAAAGGTTATTTCTCTGATTGTATGCACTTCCAGCGAGTTTACTGAGAAGAATCTTGAAGAATTGAACAATGAACTGAAGAGACATCTTACTTTTATTATGAGAAAGGGAACTTTTGAAAGAAAAGAATTAATTATTAGGATAAAAGAATTATCTATGCTGAAGAGGCGTAATGATGAAAAAAATCCTGATTGTCGAAGATAATCCCATGAATATGGAACTGATTCTGGACCTTCTGGAATTCTATGGATATAACGTAACTAAAGCCGAAGATGGGATAAAGGCTCTTGAGTGCCTTGTTGAAAATAAATTCGATATTATTCTGCTGGATATGCAGCTTCCGAAGATGGACGGGCTTGAAGTTCTCGATCGAATTAAGAAAAATCCTATGACTGCCGATATCCCTGTGATAGCGGTTACTGCCCACGCTATGAAAGGGAGTGAAGAGCACTTCATAGAAATGGGCTGCGTAGATTATGTTTCAAAACCTATAGATATTCACAAATTCAGGGCTTTGATCGAAAAATATCTTGGAGAAGACTCTTCTTAACTTCAAAAAGGTAGTTATAATTTCTCCAGTCGGGTGGACATATCTTTATAGTATGAGAAGAGCTCTCCGCACCATTTAAGTGCGCTCTCGTCAAAGCTCATTAGGCGTTGATGGTCGAATTTTCCCTTTTTATCGAAAAGCACAAGCGAACAGAAGCGCTCTGTCACTACATCTTTGAGAGTTACATTTTTATCACAAATATAAACTTCAACATTTTTTGATTCCATAAGAGATTTTAGATCCTCATAGTAATCCGCTTTCATCCTGTCAAAAACGGGTTCTGTCAGGATAAGACATATTTCAGCCCCTTTTCTTTCAAGCTCCAAATACATTTCAACGTGAAGAGGATTAAAATACGAAAGAAACATTTTTACGTGCCTTGATTCCAGAAGATTATTTTTAAAATCTTCAGGTACTTCAAAAAGCCGGTTAAGGTCTGGTTCAAGCATGAAATAGTTCCCCAGTTCCTCAATCCTGTTAAGGAGAGACTCGGGAATTGCGGTAAAGTCATGGTTTGTCCAGTAATCGTAATTTTCCTCAAAAACCCTTACGGTGTTTAGTAAAGGCTCCATTTTTTCGACTACTATCTCTCCGATCTCCGAGAGTTTGTAGGTGTTTCTATCATCCTGTACTATCAGACATCCTTCTTTTAATTTTTTGATTTGGGGCATGATTGACGTTGAGTTGACGTTGAGGGCTGTTTTTATTTCGTCCCCAGTCTTAGGCCCTTCTTCTAGCAGGAGCAATACATCTTTCCTTTTTTCTGAAAGAAACGCCAGATCAATAAGTGATGTTTTCATTTTGTTCCATCTCCCCGGAAAGCTTTTAAATATAGAAGAGATATTTCTCCTTTATTTCTTTTCAGAAAGCAGCTGAGTTGGCAAAAAATTTTCATCCTCCAGGAGAACTTTGAAGGAACTTCTTGCGACATTACTGCGCTACTTTTCAATTTATCCTTTATATTCTTTTCCAAAAAGCACTTACTTTCTTTAAGTTAAATGCCTTTTTCTAGCTTTTTCCCGGCTTAATTTCTATCTTTTTAAAGAGTTCCTGAACCAACCTCTCTTTTTTATTCCCAGATTTTCCCTTAAAGTTGCTTGTAAGCTCATTTTCGACTTTATCAGTCTTTTATACAACTTGTTCTATTTTTCAGCCTCTTCTTTTCAGAAAGGTAATATTCCATAAATTTTAGCGTTGAATTTTTAGCAACAACATTTTGCTGCTTTCATCCTGCCTCTAAAAAGGATCTTATTCTATTATAAAGATAAGGTAATATTCGCCATATTAGAGAAAGTTTCTCAAGGTATTTTCTTTATCGTAACCTCTTAAGAGTACTCCGTAAGTTTATAGCTTCTGCCCACGAACTTATCATGAACTTTATTTCTCGAGAGCAATTTTTCCATAGAGAGGTAGAGCAAGCGAAATAATATTTTATTATAGAGCCTGTCCCAAAACCAATATTTATTACCATAATTTGTAAGAGTTCTTGAACTATTTTCTTGGTCAGAAGCCC